>NZ_JAJKHN010000044.1:0-54397 GCF_020982715.1 Bacteroides sp. 1_1_30 | reverse complement strand
ATTTTTTTAATCTTCCGCAAAGATAGTTCACTTGCGCGTATTAACATAACATATCCACAGGGTTTTCGGACTGACCCGTATATAGGGGATCAGCGTATATAGAATTCATTAATCTTATTTTATTCGTTATATTGACTATTTTAATGCTTATCGTGTTGGTCGTTGAATAGCTTGTATTTTATTATAGAAGGTTCAAACTGTATTAGGTAGAAATCTCTCCCAAATCGTATTATAGTTCGTTAAAAAAGTGTACATTGCACAGATTCTGGACATTTTTGGTGGATAATTGGAACAAAATTGCAAGGTAAACCCGTTTTCTTTTGCTATTTTTGCATCGTGTACGTAAACGAAGTGCACGTAGAAAGAGAACTTATTCAATAACTATAAATAAATAAGGTATGAAAACGAACTATGAAATTCGCTATGCTGCGCATCCTGAAGATGCAAAAAGTTATGATACTACAAGAATCCGCAGAGATTTCTTAATCGAAAAGATATTTGTCCCCAATGAAGTAAATATGGTATATTCCATGTACGACCGTATGGTGGTAGGTGGTGCGCTGCCGGTAGGAGAGGTGCTGACGCTTGAAGCAATCGATCCGCTGAAAGCTCCGTTCTTCCTCACCCGTCGCGAAATGGGTATCTACAATGTCGGCGGTCCCGGTATTGTGAAAGCGGGCGACGCAACCTTCGAACTGGATTATAAAGAAGCTCTTTATCTGGGTTCGGGCGACCGTGAAGTGACTTTCGAAAGCAAAGACGCTGCTCATCCTGCCAAATTCTACTTCAACTCACTGACTGCACATCGCAATTATCCCGACCGTAAGGTGACGAAAGCCGATGCCGTAGTAGCTGAAATGGGTTCTTTGGAAGGCTCCAACCACCGTAATATCAATAAGATGCTGGTGAATCAGGTGTTGCCCACCTGCCAGTTGCAGATGGGTATGACGGAACTGGCTCCGGGAAGTGTCTGGAATACGATGCCGGCCCACGTACACAGCCGTCGTATGGAAGCCTACTTCTATTTCGAGATTCCCGAAGATCATGCTATCTGCCACTTTATGGGTGAGGTAGGCGAAACACGTCACGTATGGATGAAAGGCGATCAGGCTGTTCTTTCGCCCGAATGGTCTATCCACTCGGCTGCTGCTACCCACAACTATACCTTTATCTGGGGAATGGGTGGTGAGAACCTCGACTATGGCGATCAGGACTTCTCGTTGATTACAGATTTGAAATAACAAATCCAATAGTTTTCCTAATTTAATAATAAAAAGAATTATGAATCAGTATTTGAATTTTTCTTTGGAAGGTAAAGTAGCGCTCGTTACAGGTGCTTCTTATGGTATCGGTTTTGCTATTGCTTCTGCATTCGCAGAACAAGGCGCTAAAGTTTGTTTTAACGACATCAATCAAGAGTTGGTAGACAAAGGAATGGCTGCATACGCTGCAAAAGGTATCAAAGCTCACGGTTATGTATGCGACGTGACAGACGAACCGGCTGTTCAGGCTATGGTTGCTACAATTGCCAAAGAAGTAGGTACAATTGATATCCTTGTAAATAATGCAGGTATTATCCGTCGTGTTCCTATGCACGAGATGGATGCTGCTGATTTCCGTCGTGTAATCGACATCGACTTGAATGCTCCGTTCATCGTTGCTAAGGCTGTTCTTCCTGCTATGATGGAAAAACGTGCTGGTAAAATCATCAACATCTGCTCAATGATGTCCGAACTGGGTCGTGAAACTGTATCTGCTTACGCTGCCGCTAAGGGTGGACTGAAGATGCTGACTCGCAATATCTGCTCTGAATATGGTGAATACAACATTCAGTGTAACGGTATCGGCCCGGGTTACATCGCTACTCCGCAAACTGCTCCTCTTCGTGAGAAACAAGCAGACGGAAGCCGTCACCCATTCGATTCATTCATCTGCGCCAAGACTCCTGCCGGTCGTTGGTTGGATCCTGAAGAACTGACAGGTCCTGCTGTATTCCTTGCTTCTGAAGCTTCTAACGCTGTCAACGGCCACGTTCTTTATGTAGATGGTGGTATCCTTGCTTATATCGGAAAACAGCCGAAATAATGTAAGATAGAAGAGATTCCGATAAGGTGATAGAATGGCAAAGAGCATCCTCTTTTCATCTGTCACCTTATTTTTTATCATTCCCTTTGCAGGAGCTATAGGACCGACTTATTGGACATATATGCCCAACGTGTTGAACATATAGATCCAGCACGTTGGATATATATAGCTGATGCGTTGGATCTATAGATCCAACAGATGCGGATATAATAGCCTCTATTTGCAAAGTATATATTATTCATTCAATGTAGACTAATTATGAAAAAGATATTAATTCTGTTTGCTGTAGCCTTGATAGGGTTTGCTTCCTGTGCCGACAGTAAACAGTCAATAACAATCACTGTGACCAATCCGCTGGCTCTTGAACGGGTGGGAGAGATGGTTGAAGTGCCGATGAGCGATGTTGTTGCCAAGTTGAAACTGGCAGATACAGCGCAGATTGTAGTGCTTGATGTTGACGGTCAGCAAATGCCTTATCAGGTGACGTATGACGAAAAGGTTGTTTTCCCCGCTACGGTAGAAGCGAACGGAACGACTGTTTACACTATTCAACCGGGTACACCGGCACCTTTCGATGTCGTTGCTTGCGGTAAATATTATCCCGAACGTCTGGACGACGTTGCCTGGGAGAATGATCTTGGCGGATTCCGTGCGTATGGCCCTGCCTTGCAAGCACGCGGAGAGCGTGGTTTCGGCTACGACCTTTTCACGAAGTACAACACAACGGAACCGATTCTGGAATCTCTCTATGCGGAAGAACTGAATCCTGAAAAGCGTGCCAAGATAGCTGAATTGAAAAAAACAGATCCTAAAGCTGCCTCCGAACTACAAAAAGCCATCTCTTACCATATCGATCATGGATATGGCATGGATTGCTATGCCGTAGGACCTACGTTGGGTGCCGGTGTTGCTGCTCTGATAGCAGGTGACACTATTATCTATCCTTACTGCTATCGTACACAGGAAATCCTTGATAATGGTCCGCTGCGTTTCACGGTGAAGCTGGAATTTAATCCGCTGGTAGTCCGTGGAGACTCTAATGTAGTGGAGACTCGTGTAATCTCACTGGATGCAGGTTCTTATCTCAACAAAACGATTGTTTCATATACCAATCTGAAAGAAGCAATGCCGGTGACTACCGGACTTGTATTGCGTGAACCGGACGGTGCGACTGTGGCAGATGCTGCCAATGGCTATATCACTTACGTAGATCCTACAACAGATCGTAGCGGTGCAAACGGCAAGATATTTGTCGGTGCTGCATTTCCTGCACAGGTGAAAGAAGCGAAAGTGGTTCTTCTTTCTGAAAAGGAAAAGAAAGAACGTGGCGGAGCCGACGGTCATGTTTTGGCTATCAGCGAATATGAGCCGGGTTCTGAATATACTTATTATTGGGGTTCTGCCTGGGATAAGGCCGCTATCAAGACTCCGGATGCCTGGAATAAATATATGGCTGAATATGCGCAGAAGTTGCGCACTCCGCTGACAGTAGCATATTGATGTGTTGAATTGCTTTTCCAATAGATTAAGCAAAGGTTTCTTTGGTAAAAAGAAACCTTTGCTTAATTTTATCTTCCTGAAAAAGAAAGAAAGTTTTTGCGTTATAACGCCTTTGAATTATCTCGTAAAAGCGTGTTGTTCGTAATATTCGTATGTTGTTCCGTCTTCTTTCTCTTTTTCACGAAGTTCATAGACTAATTCATTTTCTGTCATTGTGGTCACTGTCCACACTTCTGTGTAATTATCCTCTTCAGTGTCGATGAGAGTCAGCTTATTACCGGAGTAGCTCCATGTACCATGATAATAATTAGTACTTCCGGAGGAGTTGTAGACATCTTTTTCTACATACGTACCGTCTTCCTTGAACTCTATGGAATAACGGTTGGTTCCATTTACAAAATCTTCTTTAGAGTCACTTACCTTTTCACCATCTTCCCATTCTTGTGAAAGATAATACACTCCATTCCATGTTCCTAACAATAAATCGCGTGAACCGACAGTCTCATCGTCGTCGTCGCCACAGGAATAAATGCTGAACGACAGTAATACTGCAACTATGCAAACGCTTGCTTTCCAGATTGTTTTCATAATAAATTGTTTTAATTGTTTGATTTTGAGATGATTCGTTTTTTAGACTCTATTTGATAATAGTTTCCACATGTCCGTTCTTGAAGAACAGGTAGAACGAGCTGGAATACATCCATTGCACTTCTCCATTTGATTCTTGAATAGTCTGCGGTTTGCCGAAAGCCAGTAGACATTCATCTTCCGTCATGCCTTTCACCGGCTTGTTGATGTTGATTTCATTCCAATGAGTAATCGGTGAAAGCTGGTTCGTTATGATGAAGTCGAACATTTTGTTCAATACTTGCGATTCAACCTGTATGAAATCATCCATGATTTCTTTGTGAGATGCTTTCTTGTCCGGTTGTAGCTTCTCCATAGGAGTGATTTTTTTCATTATCACTGCTGATGACTCTATCCGTATATTGGAAAGATAATAAACCAGTTTACCGTCCTTTACTTGAAACAGGGCTTTGCAATAGTAAGTATTCTTTTGGCTTGAGTCTGCCTGCGAGGCAAGTATCAGATCGCAACTGAAGTTTTTAGCCGGTACGTTGACCTCCGCTATTCCTTCCCGTAACTGTGGGCAGACATTCTTGACGATCCATAGCAGTGCATTAGCGTAGATGTTTTCGTCTTGCATATCGCTGAAAGGGGTAAATCCGCTGACCACATATTTATTGCCGTCTGCACTGACAGGATAGCTCTTTTTCTGTTCGGTGAAAGTCTGTGCTATCAGTGGGATAATTCCTACCAGTAGATACAAGATTACCAGAAATTGTCGTTTGGTCATCATATTCCGTTCTTTTTAAGAAAACAGCATCCACGGCCCTTTTTGTGAAAAGAAAAGATCGTGGACGCTGAATAAATAATATGGTTTATTGAGGTTTGGTTGTCCTTAGAAGGCAATACCCAGACGAATCATAAAGTTACTGGTCTTGAATCCGTCGGCATCGCTGAATGCATCTATAAATCCGCGTTGATAGGTAAGATCCAGATTGAAACGGTCATACCAGACTCCTACGCCGATATTCATACCTGCATCAAAATGATTGTAGTCAACCTCCATATAATCTGCATAATCACCCCAACTGATGCTTTCTCCATCTTCTTTCATTTTGCTTGTGTAATCGTAACTAGCGAAGACTCCTACATGCGGGTCGATACGGACGTTGTCCGCCACAGCAAATTTCCATCCGAATGTGAACGGAGAATATTGTATGTTGTGAGCCATACATTTCGTGTCGTCCACTTTGAAACCACGGGAGCCAAGTCCAAACTCCATCCCCCAGTATCCTCCTGTACTGCCTAAAGGCTTCTGATAGCCAAATGTAGCATTATATCCGATGTTTGAATCAGCTCCTTCGGCTCCGTCACCGGAGAAGTTCATGATATTCAGGCCTGCACGTAAGAACCATTGTGTGCTGCTGGCTTGCTTTTCAGTTTTGACGATTGCACTTCTGGATGATACGATTTGCGCTTGAGTTCCTACGCACAATAAGAGTGCGGCAACCATTGATAATACTTTTTTCATTGTTATTGATATTTTAGTGATTAATTCTTATTCTTAACGACGGGCGCTATCTGGCTTTTTCCATCTGTGGGTGACAACTTCTGTAGGCGAATCCATTCGTAATCGTCCTTAGTGGCCGGATGCCAGTTGACGAAGATTCCGGGATAACCTACCACTGTAACCGTGTACCCACCTGTTTTTTCATTATCTTCCACTTTGAAAGTGGCTCCCATGATGACATCGCAGTTATATTTGATGGTGGACAGATACGTCCCCCATGCACGGATGTTGTCAAGTTCTCCTTTCATGGCGATTTCCACTTCCTCTTTGCTTAGTGTCCATTCATCCTTGATCCGTCCCTTATCTTCCAGTATTTTCACCTCGACAACTGTAGGTTTGACACAAACTTCAGTAACTGCATCGCCTGCACGTGCCTGTGCATCACGAAACTTGAAGACCGTCTTTTGCGCATGGGCTCCGACGGCACAACCGACAACCAGAGCAATAATTAGAAATAGTTTTTTCGTTTTCATGTCCTTTTGTGATTATATGTTAATATGCCTGCAAAGGTATGCGAAAGGAGTATACTACCGGGTGAAAACATAGTTCCAAGAACGATACGAAATTGTATCCTATTTGGATACACTGGGGAAGCTTCCGGTGTTGATACTGTCAGACAGATCGCGGAAGAAATCGTGGCCGAGGATGTAGGAGATGCGCCAGAGCAGGTGGATGTCGATATTCTCTTTCCGGAATATCTTGTAAACATTGGGGCGTGTGCAGCATAGTTGGGTAGCGAACCAAGTGACGGTGCGTCCCTGTTCGTGAAGCGTGCGTTCAATAAGTTGTCCTGCATGAATCATGTGCCTATTCTGCTTATGTGTGTCCCCCGGACTCCCGTTGGGCGGACAATTCAATCTATTATTGACAGGAATATATAGAAATGGCGTGGGAATCTCTCACCTTCGTCCGTTCCATGTTCAAGGCCTTCGCAATGCCAATTATCGGGAACGAACAACGCAGAAAGCCCACGCCGATATGTACAACACCCGTAGCCTCCCTTTGTTTATCAAAGTGAGGCACGGATGTATATAAATACACATCAGGAGGACGTCTTTGTTGCTGTTAGTCATTCCGATAGGTCAAAGTTTGCGAAGTTTTGAACATAAATGACAAACGCTTGTAAACGTCTTCTCAATATAAACATCTCTCCCTCGCCACCCGGAGGTCTTCTGCGGAAGAGACCGTTGCAAATGTATAAAAAAATACGGATGGAAAAGGTAATGTGAATCAGAAACTTTTTGAATACTGGTTATTTTGCCCTCTTTTTTTCCTTTGCCGGGCGAAATGCGCTTGTACTGACATCTTATAAGAAAGAGGAGTGATCTCCCAATTTCGGGCACGAAACAGGCCTTAAACAACAAAAGCCGGGGCGCAAGACCTCGGCTTATATTTTTATCTTCTTATCAGGGAGCTTTTTGGCTCATTGGAGACTTTTTTTCAAAAATCTCTGTTCTTATCGAAGTTTCTGTTTTCTCAAAGATTGTTATTATAACACCTTGAATTCATACCCTTCCTCTTTCAGGAATTCAATGGCACGAGGAAGTGCATACTGCAGGTTACCGTTATTCCAAGACTTCAGCGAATCATGGAAAGTGATGATGGAACCGTTGCGTGCATAGCGCTTCACATTGTTCAATACCTGTTCCGGGCGCATCCGTTTACTATAATCACGAGTCACGAGATCCCACATGATAATGCGGTAATGATAGCGCAAGGTATAATACTGCCGGAACCCCATGTGTCCGTGTGGCGGACGGAAGAGATCGGAATGGATAATTTCGTCTACCTTTCTGGCGTTTGCGAGGTAATCCGGATTAGAATATTCAAATCCACGGATGTGGTTGAAGGTATGGTTACCGATGCGGTGTCCGTGTTCTACCACTATCCGGTATTCATCCGGGTGCTTGCGTATATTGTCGCCTACCATAAAGAAGGTAGCTTTAATATGATGCTTTTCCAATACTTCCAGTACCCAGGGAGTTACTTCAGGGATGGGGCCGTCGTCAAAAGTCAGATAGACTGCCCGTTCATTCGGATCCATCCGGAAGATAGCTTGTGGATACAACGCCCGGAAAAGCCAAGGTGGTTGTTCTATAAACATGAGAGTCTGTGTTAAACAAGTATTAAGTAATAAGTATTAAGTATTATCCATGCGGAAAACATATCGGAAGCTATGGTAATACTTAATACCTGATACTTAATACTTACTATTTATTTCCCTTTCATTCTTGTCACGTACTCGTTATAAAGTTGGTCGAGCTGCGTGGAGTAATGTTTCGCGAGTTCTTCTGATTTGTATTTTTCCATTAAGCGGACTTCGGCGTCAAGCAAGCTGGCGTTGTACACGAAGTTTTCGCCGGCGATGGCAAGCTGGTTATCGTTCAGGCTAAGATACCAGATCATGTATTCGAGCGATTTGTTGGCAAGCTCGTCGATGATCTTGTTGGCTTTTTCGTTCTGTCCCAGTTGGTAATAAGATTCTGCCATTTGGAAGGCGCCGTTTGCCCAGTCGTACGGTACGTTGTATGACGGAATCATCTTTTCGGCGTAGTCGAGTGCGGCGAGTGCCTTATCCTTCTTGCCTTCTTTGATAAGCTGGCCTACGAGTTGCGTGAAGATACGGCGGTGCGTGTAGCACATACGCATCACGTTCTCGTCGATATAGATACCCGGTTTGTCGATACCGCCGAACTTGAACTTGTTCATCAGGTTGTCATACATCTTTTCGCTGTCAATCTTGCTGTCCAGTTTGTCCGTATCGAACGGTGTGAAACGATAGGCAAGACCTTCCTGCATAAAGTGGTTGCCCATGCCCAGATGGTTTTCGCTTCCTACGGTGATTGCCATATAGATAGGACGTTCCCAGTTGGCATTGGCAAGCATTTCAAGCATCATCAGTTCACTCTTGTAGAGGGCGCGTTTCGGGTTGCCGTTGGCGTCTTTAAGGGTGATTGTCATGTATTCGGGGATAGAATCGCCCAGAGCTTCCGGTATCTTCATGCCGGAGCGGCGTACGGCTTCTTTGTCCACCTTCATTACGATGCTGTCCGTAGGGATAAGCGGCAGTTGGATATCTTTTCCAGTCTTTTTGAGAAGCTCTTTCAATTGGTCGTTCTTACCGAGCATCCAGCGGTTGATGATTTCCTTCAATTCGTATGGATTCTCACCGAAAATGGAGTGAACGAGTGATAATATGGTAGTGTCTCCCTGTGCAGCCAGTTCGTTTGCCTGTTTGAAATAGCTGTCGATGAAAGCCTTCATTTCCGTACGGATAGGGATATATTCATTTTGTCCTTCCACATATTCCACACGGTCCCAAGTGATAGGAAGCGACGGGGAATCGTAGGCCGGACGTTTCATTTGGTCGATATACCAGTCTGTTTGCAAGTAACTTAGGTTACAGGTGCGGGCATCTGTACGGAAGCCTTCTGTTTCCTGGTTGTACCACAATGGGAAAGTATCATTATCACCATTGGTATAGATAATCGGATTTCCTTTTTCCTGTAAGGTCATCAGGTAGTTCTGTCCGAAGTCGCGGGCAACGAAGCGTCCGCTACGGTCGTGGTCATCCCAGGTCTGTCCCGCCATCTGGATGGGGACGAACAAACAGAGCACTGAAGCCAGTACGGCTGCCGGAAGTTCCTGCATCTTACAGTATTCTCGCAGCATACGGATGATACCTGCCACTCCCATACCTACCCAGATGGCAAAGGCGTAGAACGAACCGGCATACGCGTAATCTCGTTCACGGGGTTGTGCAGGGGTTTGGTTGAGGTAGAGCACGATGGCGATACCTGTCATGAAGAACAGGAAGAAGACCACCCAGAATTGCTGGATACCTCGCTGGCTATGATAAGCCTGCCAAAAGAGTCCGATTAAGCCGAGAATCAGCGGCAGACAGTAGAATACGTTGTGTCCTTTATTGTTTTTGAGATCCTGCGGAAGCAGTTCCTGATTACCTACCAGCAAGTTGTCGATAAACGGAATACCGGTGATCCAGTTGCCATGTTCAATTTCTCCGCTACCCTGTATGTCGTTCTGCCGTCCGGCAAAGTTCCACATGAAATAACGCCAGTACATGAAGTTCAACTGGTAGGAGAAGAAGAATTTGATATTTTCCCATTGGTTAGGCATGTTCACCATTACCATTTCTCCGCATTGGTCGTAAGGAACGTCGTGTCCTTTGATGTCTACCCATTGCTTGTAGAGTGGTGCGTGTGACGAGCTGTACATACGCGGGAAAAACATATTCTGTGCATATTCGTATTCCACACGTCCGGGAAGTTCGATATAAGAGTCTTTTTCGTCGGGAGAAGTCTTTTCCTTGCGGACAAACTTGCTTCCTGCTTCCGACTGGCGCGGAATACAATAGCCGTCTTTTACGTCGAGTGCCACTTTCGAAGAGAAAGCAGGACCGTAGAAGAGCGGACGGGTTCCGTATTGTTCACGGCCGAGGTATTCGCCTAGGGTGAATATATCCTCCGGTGAGTTTTGGTCCATCGGAGTGTTGGCAGTAGAACGGATAACGATCAGTGCGTAAGAAGAATACCCGATCACGATCATCATGGTGCACAGCAAGGCTGTGTTCATGGTGCGGGCGGTGATACGCCATCTCTCTTTGATTTTAGCCTGTACACTTGGAGCAAGATAAAGTCCCAGTGCGGCAATAACCAAAATACCGATGATGATACTGCTGGCTCCGTGTCCGTAGAATGGGATACCCAGCAAAGCGATCGTCAGGATAAAGGAGATAGCCATGCGCGCTTTGTTCTTTTCGGTGTAACTTTCGTATACACCCCAAATCAGAGCGGCCGCAAGCAGAATGATATAAACCACTACGCCCGAATTGAATGACATTCCGAGTCCGTTGACGAACAACAGTTCAAACCAGCCGCCTACTTTCACGATACCCGGTACGATGCCGTAAAGCACGGCTGCAACGAGCACCATTGAACCTAATAGCGCTATTAACGAACCTTTGGCGGTAGCATTCGGTGTTTTTTTGTAGTAGTATACCAATACGATGGCAGGCAGACAAAGCAAGTTCAATAAGTGCACACCGATACTCAATCCGGTCAGATAGGCGATGAGGATAATCCAACGGTCGCTGTGCGGCTGGTCGGCTACGTCTTCCCATTTCAGAATCAACCAGAAAACAACAGCGGTAAACAGGGAGGAGAAGGCATATACTTCACCTTCCACGGCCGAGAACCAGAATGTGTCACTGAATGTATAAACCAGTGCACCGATCAGTCCGCTACCCATCACTGTGATAAGCTGTCCTTTGGTGATATTGTTTTCGTCAGTGATAATCAGTTTGCGTACCAGGTGGGTGATGCTCCAGAAAAGGAACAGGATACAAGCGCCACTCATGAGGGCACTCATGTAATTCACCATTTTAGCAACAGTTGTTACGTCGGAAGCAAATTGAGAAAACAGATTCGCCACTAGCATGAAGAAAGGTGCGCCGGGCGGGTGACCGACTTCCAGTTTATAGCCGGTGGTTATGAACTCCGGGCAATCCCAGAAACTTGCGGTCGGTTCTATTGTCAGGCAGTAGACGGTTGCCGCAATGATGAATGTAAGCCAACCCATAAGGTTGTTTACGGTTCTGTACTGTTTCATTAGCACTATCGTAGTTTATTCGTTAAAAACAAATTATGAGGTCGCAAAGATAGTGATTTGTAAGGATAATGAGGAAGAAAGTAAGAAATATTAAGTAACGGAGGGGTGATTTACTATCTCTTTCACTCTTCCGGAAGGCGGGAACTTGTGTGTTGGCAAGTAAGGAATTTGTTTTTAGCCCTTTAATAAATGAGCTCTGATGTATTAGAGATAAACTTCCTTTATCCTGTTAGTGAACTTCTTTTGCCTTAATAACAAACTTCCTTTTCATTAATCATAAACTATAATTGCAAGCTTTGTTTTTATAATTGCAAGTTTCATTTATAAAAACAAAGCTTGCAATTTTATAAACGTAACTTGCGTTTATAGATTATCCTTAGTCAATCATAACTTTCCTGTTAGAGAAGAACAAGTTTACTATTAATACAACGGAAGTTTACTATTAATAGCTTGGACGTTAGGTGTTAACACTTGTAATATCAGCTGTTAATGGTTGAGATTTCAGGTATTAATACTTGGGTTGCTGTATATATATGTTTGGGATATTGAATATGTGTATCCTTTAATGATGGTGATGATGTTCCCCTAAAACCCGATGAGGCAGTGTGCCGTGTCCCAATAGTTCGATGGGGCAGTTGAAGTTTCTTTCCAGCCATTCGGTAGTGACGCCCGTGTCCGGATGGTAATCCAGTGTTTCATTGACACAGGCGATGGATTTTACCTGTTGTAATACAGTGCCGATGTCGTGACTGACAAGGATAATGGCACATTCTTTATTGATTTCAGCTAATAACTCATAAAGGCGTGCTTCGAAACGCTTGTCGATATACGTGCTGGGTTCATCGAGAATCAGCACTGCAGGGTCCGAGATGATGGCACGTCCTAACAGGGCACGTTGCAGTTGTCCACCGCTTAATTGTCCGATAGAGCGGCTTTCAAGCCCTTCAAGCCCCATGCGGGCGATAATCTGTTTGCCTTTCTCTCTCTGTTCGGGAGTGAACCGGGAGGTGAGCGACTTCTGTATGCTCAATCCGGACAGGATCACTTCTTCCACAGAAATAGGGAACTTTCGGTCTATGGTGCTATATTGCGGTAGGTAACCGAGGAAAAGCTGGGATTTCGCGGAAGAACTTTGGTGGGAGTTTTTGGCAGATGTTTCTGTCGAAGTCCCTTCCGTAGATGTTCTTATGGGAGCCTTCTCGGGAGTATGGAATATAATTTCTCCTCCGGTTGGTTTTAACAGACCGAGGATGCACTTTATAAGCGTTGTTTTGCCGCCTCCGTTCGGACCTATAATACCTAGAAAATCCCGTTCGTAGATGCTTAGATTAACATCGTGGAGAACAGTGCGACCGTCATATCCGGCGGAAAGATTCTTTATTTCGATTATTGGTTTCATCATTGGAAAGGGCTTGATTGGTTCTTTCTTTATACGTTTATTTGGTGGCAGCTTGCGGCGCAAGGGCTTTGGCTACATTCAGCATTTCTTCCTCCCAGTCATAACTTAACGGGTTGATAGGGATCACTTTCGTTCCGGTTTGCTGCGCGATGGTTTCCGCATTGCGTTTGTCAAACTCCGGTTGAACGAAGATAACGCCTACATTTTCCGCCTGACAGACGTCTATCAGGTCTTTCAGATGAGCGGGAGAGGGTTCTTTGCCTCCTTCTTCGATTGAAATTTGATGCAATCCGTAGTCGCGGGCGAAGTAGGAGAGAGCCGGATGATAAATCATGAAGGCTTTGGCTGCTTCGGGGGTGGAGAGTTGCCGGCGAATCAGGCTGTCGGTGTGCTGGATGCGCTGACAGAGAGAGTCGTAACGGTTTCTATAATATGGTTCGTTTGCTTTATCCAGTTGGCTAAGGGCTTTGTAGGTGTTTCCGGCGATGATTAAAGCATTACCGGTAGAATTCCATACGTGTGGCTCTACGGCGTGGATATGGCCGTCGTGACTGTTGTGGCCGTGGGCATGGCTATGGTCATCATTATTGAGTATGAGGTCGATTCCTTTCGAGGTGTCGAACACTTGGATATGGGGAGTATTGTTCATCAGGCGATCCATCCAGGTTTGTTCGAAGCCGATGTACCCGATGCGGAAATAGGCTTTGCTGTCTCCTAAAGAAACAAGTTGCTGGGGGATAGGATCGTATGTCTCCGGGCTGGAACCTTTGGGTACCATGCTGACTACTTTGAATTTATCTCCGGCAATGGCTTCGGTGAAATAACGTTGCGGTTCCAGTGTGACGGTTATCACCGGCTTTGTCTCGTCATCGTTACTTGCTTGGAAGGAACGTCCTGTGCAGGCTGCCATTAGGAGGCAGGCACCAAGAAGGAAAAGTGTTCTCATATCTTTTAGTTGTTGTTTCATGATTTTTTCTGTTTCGGGGTTTCAATCTTATCTTGTTTCTACTCTTGTTTCCGGGCCCGTAATATTTCCCGTTTACCACCCGGAGGTCCGGGGAGACGTTCTACTGTGAATCCGGCTGTCTGCAACATTCGGCGTACTACACCTTTGGCACAGTAGGTAGTCAGAATTCCGTCTTTATCTAATAAAACATAGAGACGGTTGAATAGTTCTTGCGACCACATTTCCGGTTGCTTTTCCGGGGCGAAGGCGTCGAAATAGATGGTATTAAACGGAGTATTGGAAGTTGAATATTGAGAAATGACTGCATTGTTGTTGGTGCTGTTCATTTTTGACTCTTCCTTCTTTCCCGTTATCCATTGATTGACGTCCGTTTCTATTTTTCGTAAGGTGAAGTGTGGCGTAAGCTGCACGTCTTTCTCCCAGGGCGATGTATGAAGCTGCTTAAACAATTCGATAGCCGGTTGTTGTTCTTCTTCATCATTCGGGGTAAATTGCTCATCGGTTGCTGTCTGCTTCCGATGTATGGTAAGCTGCTCATCGCTGGAGATATACCCTAGCTGTTCTACTGTCTGCCAGTCTAGTGGATAGAGTTCCAGTCCTGTATAGTGTATATTTCGTCTGCTTCTTTCTGCTTCTTCAAGGGTGAGCCAAGCGTTTAGTCCTGTCCCGAAGCCGATTTCAAGAACACGTGGAGTAGCGGCAGGAGAGGCTTTCAGCCCCATATCGATGAAAATATGTTGAGACTCCGTGCGTGCCCCTTTCGTCGAATGATAATGTTCATTCAATTCCGGAACAAACAGAGTAGCGCTCCCGTCATCGGTTCTCTCAATTATTCTTTCCATCACTCAATCTTTAATACTTAATACCTAATACCTAATACTTAAAAAAGATTTACCCTGCCATAGCATC
Organism: Bacteroides sp. 1_1_30; assembly: GCF_020982715.1. NCBI lineage: Bacteria > Pseudomonadati > Bacteroidota > Bacteroidia > Bacteroidales > Bacteroidaceae > Bacteroides > Bacteroides sp. 1_1_30. The sequence goes on along the minus strand of NZ_JAJKHN010000044.1, from coordinate 39,772 downwards.
CCAGGCACTTTCGAGCACATACAGGAGAAGGATATAACGTATCAGTTTGCCGACAAACATGGAAACGATGGTCAGCCATGTGTTGCTTCGCATAAATCCCAGTGCAATGGCGATCACCTCGCCAATGGCAGGAAGAAAGGTAAAGAATGCCATCAATGCCCCTTTCCCTTGCAGGAATTTCACCATTTTGTCTACCTTTTCTTTCTTTACCTTGAAGTATTTCTCAATCCAGCTAACTTTACCCAGACGTCCCATGTAGTAACAAGTCATTCCGCCCACTGTATTGCCCAGAGTGGCGGATATCAGACAGGCTATCGGGGGCAAGCCGAGCTTCACCAATGCCACCAATACCAGTTCGGAACTGAAAGGCACGATGCTCCCAGCCAATAAAGCCGAGATGAATAATCCCGGAAGTCCCCATTCTATGAGGAGTTGTATCATTGAATCTACAAAAGCGTCCATATATTAAAAGCAAATAAGAGGATGAGGCCGACCAATGAAATGATAAAGAACACATTCGAACTTTTACTATTGGTCAGTACAAAGAAATGTCCGATCAGGATGCTGTTGCTTATGATAAGCAAAGGCAGCAGGGCACTGCAATATATCGGTTGCAAGGCAATCAGCAGGAACAGGAAGAGCGTCAGGTCTATCAAGAACTGGAGATAGGCACGTGTGCGTATCTTATCCTCAAATCCGGCAGCGATGCAATGAACGGCACTGACGATAAACATCACGAGCAGATAGCCCAGTATAGCCAATTCCCAGGGTTGAAGGATTTGTAAGTTAAAGACTTCTCCGAAAGCTAATAGCTGGTTGAAAGGGCGGTAGAACAACTCCATCTTGTTATAGAAGAAGGCGTGTCCGAACAGCATCCAGTAGGGCAGCATCCATCCGAGCAGCGCACCGCAGAAACTGCGAGGAGTGAGCGACTGGAAACGGTAGGCTTCGAGCAACCAAAGTACCGAGAGGATGGTGAGCTGCGGGAAAAGAATACTTCCCGCTCCGATAAAGAAGAAGGAATAGAATAGATAGCCCGCAGCTTGAGCTTGCTGATAGCTTTTAAACAGAAAATAAATGGAAATAAGAGAACCGAGGGCGACAATGTCTCCTATGTATAGTAAATGCATTCCCGGACAGACGGTAACCAGCAGGAAATAAATAGCTGTCTGCATGGAAGCCCTCATGCGGATAATACTGAACTGGTTGTTCAGCTCTATCAGAAAGTAGCCGATGATTGCGTAAACCAGAAAGCTGACAATTCGTTCTGCCCATCCCGGAAGCAGTAAATCGCGGGTGGATTGCAAGAAAGAAGAGCTGTCCTTGGGTGTTGTTGAGGCTATGGAGTCGGGAAATAAAAAGTAAGTCAACACCCAGCATAGGGCGCAGATAAAGATAACGGCAGGCAGGGTCCACCGTCCTGCCGTCACTTGACTTTGTAGTCTTTTATTTCTCATTGGTCTGTCAGTTCTTTTGCCGCCCGGCGGGCATATATCATCGCTTTGTAGGATCTATATGCCGTGCAAATAGGGGATTTATGCCTGCCGTGGCGTATCATTACAGGTTGTTTCTTACAAATCGAATCCGATGTCGCGGCGGAAATACTTCTTGTCGAAGTCGATCATGTCTGCCACTTTGTAGCTCTGTGCCAATGCTTCTTCTTTCGTTGCACCGTAAGAGCAAACGGCAATCACACGTCCTCCGTTCGTCACCACTTGTCCGTCTTTCATGGCTGTTCCGGCATGGAAGATGATGCTGTCGGTAGCGGCAGCCTGTTCCAGTCCGCTGATAGGGAATCCTTTTTCGTAGGCTTCGGGATAACCGCCGCTGACAAGAATGACGCAGCCGGCCGAACGTGGGTCCATCACCAGTGTTTTCTCGTTCAGGTTGCCTGCCGCTGTGCCTTCAAGCAACTCTACGAAGTCGCTTTGGATGCGCAACATCACGCTTTCTGTTTCCGGGTCGCCCATGCGGACGTTGTATTCGATAACCATCGGTTCACCTTTCACCTTGATAAGACCGAGGAAGATGAAACCTTTGTAGGTGATCTTTTCTTCTTTCAGACCATTGATGGTCGGTTCGATGATACGTGTGCGTACTTTCTCCATATATACTTCATCAGCAAACGGAACCGGAGTTACGCTACCCATACCGCCTGTATTCAATCCTTTGTCGCCTTCACCGATACGTTTGTAGTCTTTCGCCACAGGGAGGACTTTGTAGTTGTCTCCGTCTGTCAGTACGAATACAGAGCACTCGATACCGCTCAAGAACTCTTCAATCACAACGGTTGCCGATGCGGAACCGAACATGCCGCCGAGCATTTCTTTCAGTTCTTTCTTCGCTTCATCAAGCGTAGGAAGGATGAGAACTCCTTTCCCGGCACAAAGGCCATCAGCCTTCAGTACGTAGGGAGCTTCCAACGTTTCGAGGAAAGCGAGGCCCTCTTCGAGGTTTTTGGAAGTGATGCTTTTGTAGCGGGCTGTCGGGATGTTGTGGCGCATCATGAAGCCTTTGGCAAATTCCTTGCTGCCTTCCAGTTGCGCTCCTTGAGCCGAGGGACCGATCACGGCAATATGCTTTAGCTCCGGACGGTTTTGGAAGTAATCGTAGATTCCTTTTACCAACGGATCTTCGGGACCTACTACTATCATTTGGATGTTCTCTTTTAGAGCAAAAGCACTGATTGCTTCAAAATCGGTTGCTTTGATGTTGACATTCTCGCCTACGGCAGTTGTTCCGGCATTTCCCGGAGCAATGTATAGTTTTTCAACTTTCGGACTTTGGGCAATTTTCCATGCCAGTGCATGTTCGCGGCCGCCCGAGCCTAGTAATAATATCTTCATCTTTGTATTGTTATGGATTTATACTGTTATCTATGATTCGTATGGATACGGTGGTGTCTTTGTCAGTTTTATAAGTTCTGCTCAAAATACCGGGTGATTTTCTCATGCAGATGTACACGGTCGCGTCCTGCTACGTTGTGCTTGTGGCACGGGTAGATAAACAGGTCGGGATAAGTGCGGGCATCTACACAGGCTTTCATGAACGACAGGGTGTGCTGTGGCACGCAGGTGTCGTCGTGGTCGTCGTGAATAATCAATAGGTGACCTTTCAGTTGGCCGGCAAGGTTTTTCAGATTACATTCTTTGTAGCCTTCGGGGTTGCTTTCCGGTGTATCCATATAGCGTTCGCCGTACATCACTTCATAATAACCCCAGTCGATTACCGGGCCTCCGGCAACGCCTACTTTGAATATTTCCGGGTAACGGAGCATCAGGGCGGTAGTCATGTGTCCTCCGAAGCTCCATCCGTGTACGCCGATGCGTTCGCTGTCTACGTAGGGGAGGGATTTCAGGAATTCAACGCCTTTTACCTGATCTTTACCTTCTTCGATGCCAAGACGGCGGAAGGTGGCATTTTCAAATGCCAGTCCACGGTTGCTGCTGCCACGGTTATCGATGGTGAACATGATATAGCCTTTACCTGCCATGTACGTATCCCATCCGCGTGCGCCGTTTTGCCATCCTCCGGTGACGCATTGCGCGTGAGGACCTCCGTAGACGTATACGATGACGGGATATTTCTTGGCCGGGTCAAAGTTGGCCGGTTTCATCAGGCGATAATGCAGGTCGGTGGTGCCGTCTGCCGCTTTGATTGTTCCGGTTTCGATGCTTGGCTTTTGGTAGCCTTCGTAAGGGCTTTCAGCAGTCAGCAGATTGGCTGTTTCTTTGAAGTTTTTGGTGTCTACCAGGTTGATGATGCGAGGCTGGTCTTTTGTTGAATAACGGTCGATAAGATAAGTGCCGGAAGCGCTAAGCATGCCGCTATGTTCGCTTTCTTTGCAGTTCTCGAACGGTTGGCTTATTTTTCCATTGCTCACGTTTACAGCGAAATGTCCGCTTCTCAAGCCTTCTACGGCTGTGAAGATGATTTCTTTACGCTTTGTGTTGAATCCCAGGACGTCGCTGACCAGCCAGTTGCCTTTGGTCAGTTGTTTGACTTTGCCGGCCTGGAAGTAAGTACCACCGTTGGCGCTGTTATAAGTTTCACCTTTCATGTTGGCTGCATTGGCATCAAAGAGATAAAGATGATTGTAGCCGTCACGCTGACTTTGATAGATGAACTTGGTAGGGTCCCACGGCAAAAATACGATTGCGTTTTGTGGCTCCACGTATTTAGGATGCATTTCTTCGTAGAGAACGCCCATCGGTTCTCCTGTTTCTGCGTTGTACTGGCAAAGTTTGGCGTGGTTCTGGTCACGGTTTACTTCAATCAGGTAGAGGCTTTTTTCATCCGGTGACCAGCTGATATTGGTGAAATAACGGTCTGTGGGATCACCTGCGTTCAGATAAATGCTTTTGCCTGTGGCAGGATTGTAAATGCCTACTTTTACCTGATGGCTCGTCATGCCTGCCATCGGATAACGTACATTGTTCACTTCGCCTACGCGTGCAGTGATGTCTACAAGCGGGTATTGTGTCACCATGCTCTCGTCCATACGGTAGAAAGCGAGCAGGTTGCCTTTCGGGCTCCAGAAAGTGCCTTTGTTGATACCGAATTCATTGCGGTGTACTGTTTGCCCGCAAACGATGCCTTCGGGTTCATTGGTTACCGCTTTTTCGTTCACATATAGATTGTTACCTATCGTGTATGCTACGTTTCCACTGGCTGCGCAATAGTCTTCATTATCCGCTCCGTCTTTTGTTTTGAGAGTGCTGACAACTTGATTGCTCTTGAAATCATATACAATGAACTTTCCTGCTATCGTGAATAGCATTTGTGGCTTATCGGCCCATGGGAAACTGACGGAATACAAGTGTGATAACTTTCCTGCCTTGTTCTCTTCAAGCACTTTGTTGATCTGTTCACGAGTGATAACCATTGTTTCTTTCCCCGTTTTGGGTTGAATCGAATAAAGGGTATCTACGCCCGGCTTGATACATTCGTCACCCCACCATTGCAGTCCGTACAGGTTGTCTGCATAGCGGTAACTCTCGCCACCCGGAATCAATTCTTCCAGTGTCGGCTTTTTGGTTTCTTGTGCCATAACATTGAATCCGATTGGTAGTGCCAACAATAAAAGCATGGCTCTTTTTCCAATTTTACTCATTGCTCTTTTCTTTATTATTTGTTTTTAAATCCTTCTATTTTTACTCTGTCCAAGGGAGTCTGTCTTGATTGGATAATTGCACTTATTTTAGCAAAGGCATTAAATAGGTCGTCAAATTGTTTTTCGTAACTTTCCCTATCAGAAGTAATATCTTCTTCGAGATATTCGATGCGTTGTTTTAATTCTTCCAACTCCTTTTTAGGTACATTGGATAGAAGATATTGGCGCATACGTACAAAAGCACGGATAATATTGATATTTACTTCCACAGCGGTCTTGGATTTGAGGACGCTGGATAACATAACTATACCATATTCAGTAAATGCAAACGGAAGATATTTGATGTTATATCCTTGTCCTGTTTTCAAGGTCGCAATTTGCGACCTTGAAATTGCAACTTCTTCTTTTGTTAGCTCGAACATGAATTCAGCAGGAAAGCGTTCAATATTACGACGTACTTGTTCCTTGAGGCGTTTAGTCTCAACTCCATACATTTCTGCCAAATCAAAGTCAAGCATAACTTTTTGCCCTCTGATTTCGTATATTTTGTTTTCTATAATGGCTATATCATCCATCTTTTTTTGTTTAGACAGGTTCCAATTTGTGACTGAACATTAGAACTATGGTGTAAACTTGAAGTTCCAATTTGGAACTTCAAGTTTTTAATTAATTATTAACTAGCGAATTACAGGGTGAATAAGTTGTTGGAATTAGAATTGTTTATTCCTCTTCCTTCTTCGGAATCCTCGGCTCCCGATTCCCTTTAAACTCTCTCGGTCCTCTTGAATCTCTTCCTCCGCGGAATTCTCCCCGTGGCTTTCTATCTCTTCCATCACCAGCTTTGAACTCACCACCTTCTCTACGTGGCTTGTATTCTCCCTCTCTGCGAGGTCTGGATTCGCCATCCCGACGCGGTTTGAACTCACCTTCGCGGCGTGGCTTAAATTCTTTTCTTTCTCTGAATCTTGGAGCCTGTTCTCCTTCAGCCTCTTTCTTTTCTTCTCCCTCTTCCTGGCTCTTGAACTCTTTGTATTTTCCGTCAAAAATCTCATATTTGCGGAATTCACACTCCAACGGTCCATTGAACAAAGGAACTTTCTGGCTTGCCTTCAAGCCAATCTGGTCGAAACACTCTTCCCGATAAGAAAGCACCCATGCCTCGTTTCCTACAAACGCATGTTTCAGACGTTCACCGATCATCTGATAAAGTCCAAGCAAATCATTAGTGGAAATACGTTCACCGTATGGCGGGTTAGTGATGATAATCGACTTCTCCTGCGGCTGTTCAAACTGCTGGAACGGCTGCAGCTTCAACACGATGTCTTTCGATACACCGGCAGCTTTTATATTATGAGTCGCAATCTCATTAGCTTTCGGATTGTTATCGTATCCGTAAATCTTATGAGCAAATTCGCGCTCCTGACTGTCATCATTGTAAATCTCATCGAACATATCCGCATCGAAATCTACCCATTTCTCAAAAGCAAATCCTTTACGGAATACTCCCGGAGCGATATTCTTAGCAATCAGTGCCGCTTCAACAGGGATAGTACCCGAACCACACATCGGGTCGATCAAATCACATTCTCCGCGCCATCCGGTCATTAGAATCATGCCGGCAGCCAATACCTCATTTAACGGGGCTACTACTGCTTCCTGGCGATAACCGCGACGGTGAAGTGATTCTCCGGACGAGTCCAAAGACAACGTACAGGTAGTCTGTGCAATATGAATATTCAGAAGTACATCCGGATTGTTGATACGTACCGACGGACGTTTTCCTGTTTTATCACGGAAATAATCCACAATCGCATCTTTCACCTTATACGAAACGAATTTCGAATGGCGGAACTCATCACTGAATACTACTGCATCGATAGCGAACGTCTTGTTCACATCGAGATATTCTTCCCATGGAATAGCCTGTATTTGATTATAAACCTCATCGGCATCTTTGGCTGTAAAGTTTTTAATTGGTTTCAGGATACGGATGGCGGTGCGAAGGCAAAAATTCGCCTTATACATCATACGTTTATCTCCTGTGAATGAAACCATGCGGCGTCCTATTTGAATGTCGTTGGCTCCTAATGCTGTCAGTTCTTCTGCAAGTATCTCTTCCAGTCCCTGGAAAGTCTTGGCTATCATCTCGAATTGTTCGCTCATATAGATTCTTTTGATTTTATTTTTTTGCTTTAGTTTGTACGATTCTTGCTCCTGCAGGAACATTCTCCGTTACCCAGATATTACCGCCTACGGTTGCATCACGCCCGATGGTGATTCTTCCCAAAATAGTGGCGTTGGAATAAACAATCACATTGTCTTCCAGGATCGGATGGCGGGGGATTCCCTTGATTGGTTTTCCGTCGGCATCCAGCGGGAAACTCTTGGCTCCCAGAGTGACGCCCTGATATAGCTTGACGTTATTTCCGATAATACTCGTGGCACCGATAACGACACCCGTACCGTGGTCGATAGTGAAGTGAGTGCCAATCTTTGCGGCCGGATGGATATCAATTCCCGTTTCGCTATGCGCCATCTCCGTGATGATGCGGGGAATCAAAGGAACACCCAGTTCCAGCAGTTCATGCGCGATACGGTAATTGCTGATCGCTTTAATGGCCGGATAGCAGAAAATTACCTCTCCATAACTTTCGGCAGCCGGATCGCCGTTATAGGCGGCTTCCACATCGGTTGCCAATATTCTTCTCATGGCAGGTAGCTTACTGATGAATTTAGCAGCAAGACGTGCTGCCTCTTCCCGTTTCGAGTCGGAGCAGACGTTGCATTTCCCCTCTATGGAAGTGCTAAAACACAATCCGGCCAGGATTTGCTCACAAAGTAAATCAAACAATTTCTCAATGTTGACGCCGATGTGATAATTAATTGTCCGGCTGTTAATAGTAGAATTTCCGTAATATCCGGGGAAGAGAATGGAGCGTGAAAGCTCAATAATTTCATACAAGACTTTAGCAGAGGGCAGTGGTTCGCCATCTTTGTGCTGATGAAACAGTCCTTTATAAGATTCGCTTTCCGATAGCTCATCGACTGCCTGTGTCAAAATGTGGGTGAAGTTCAGTGGACTCATTAGGTCAGTTACTCATATTTATATGGGCACAAAGGTATTAAAAAAAATAATAAAATTCGCTGGGATTCAGGATAAATAATGTATTTTTGTCACATTCAAAACATGACATGAATAAGGGGACTGATGAATCGGAAGACTGCTATGAAACTATTTGGACTGTTGGGGTTGTTGATGTTGTTGAGTTGCGGATATGCTGATAGACACCGCAATAACTCTTCGTGCGAACAGGTGTTGGTTGATTCTCTGGAAGTTCGTGTACAGGATTCTTTGTTTTCCAATGTGCATTATTCCCGCTCACAGGTGCTTGACGCACTGACACAGGCGCAAGATTCCCAGGTCTATTATCGTCTGCTTGCCCTTTATGGGAAAACATTCTTTGTCTCTTCCGATTTTGATTCTATACTCTATTACAACCGTCGGGTAAAGGAATTTTCCCGCAATGCTTCCCAATCTCTCCAATCTCCCCAATGGAATGATGTATTATCCGATGTTTATAATGTCGAAGGCAACGTGTGGATGCAACTGAACCGCCCTGATTCTGCAATTACCGACTATAAGAAAGCCTACGAATATCGTCTGAAAGGAAAAAAACTGCACCTGCTCCCGGATATTTGTATCAATACTGCTGATGCCTACCTGCATCGCAGTGACTTGGCACACACTGCTTCGTATTATCGTCGTGCCCTGTTTCTCTGTGATTCGCTAAACTTGTCCGAGCACGCGAAATTCCCTGTCTACTACGGATTAGGGCAAACCTACATGGAACTGCGGGATTTCGATTTATCCAATCATTACTATGAATTGGCCGGACAGTATTTCGATGAAATGAACGTGAGCGAACGATGGACCTATCTCAACAATCGCGGTAATCATTATTATTACCGGAAAGACTATCAGGAAGCCTTGAAATATATGCGCAGGGCCAATGTGCTCGTCTCTTCTTATCCGCAGATGGTGTTTGAACAGAATTTTATCAAAGTAAACCTGGGAGAACTGTACCTGTTGACTGACAAACTGGACTCCGCACAGTCCTGTTTGGACGAGAGTTATCGGTTCTTCTCCGATATACAGCATAACTCGGCTGTACATTACATCGAAACCCAGATGATTGAACTGGCATTGAAGAAAGGAAATATAGCTCAAGCGAAAACTATGATCGCCCGGACTGCTCCTGTGGGGCATCTTGACGCTAATATGCTGACTATACGCAATCAGTATCTACAACATTATTTTGAGCAGATTGGTGATTACCGTCATGCCTATGAGTATCTGAAACGCGATTGTCATTTGGATGATTCCATTCGTAGCGAACGAGTACAGATGCGTGTTGCCGAACTGGATATGCGCTACCGGCAAGATACAATCGTGCTTCGTAAAGAAATGCAGATTCAGCGACAGGCAGGAGAGATGAGGGTGCTCAAATTGAGCGTATTTATCTGGGTGCTTGTCTGCGTGCTGCTTGTGGCGGGAGTAGTGGTGGTTGTCTGGTATATGCGTAAAAAGAGGGAGTTTCTTCGTCAGCGTTTCTTCCAACAAATCAACCGGGTTCGCATGGAGAACTTGCGGAGCCGTATTTCTCCTCATTTCACTTTTAATGTATTGGGACGTGAAATTAACCAGTTTAACGGCTCGGAAGAGGTGAAACATAATCTGATGGAGCTGGTGAAGTATCTTCGTCGGAGCCTCGAACTGACCGAGAAGTTGAGTGTATCTTTGCAAGACGAACTGGATTTCGTGCGTACATACATCGAATTGGAGCGCGGACGTGTGGGGGAGGATTTTGTAGCGACGGTCACAGTGGAGGACGGATTGGATGCAACCCGCATCATGATTCCTTCTATGATTGTACAAATTCCGGTAGAAAATGCGATTAAGCATGGACTGGCGGGAAAGGACGGAAAAAAGGAACTAAGTGTATATGTTTCCCGTGAAACAAATGGGATTCGCATGACGATTACTGACAACGGACGCGGATATCTTCCGCAAGTGGCTTCCGCCACACGGGGGACTGGCACAGGGCTGAAAGTGCTTTATCAGACCATCCAATTACTGAATACAAAGAATAAAAGTGATAAAATACGTTTTGATATAACCAACAGAAGCGATGGACAAACTGGTACGCAAGTGTCGGTATATATCCCGTTTCGTTTTTCTTATGATTTATGATGGAGACAGAAGAAAAGTATAAGGTAGTCATCGTTGACGATGAACGTACAGCGATTGATGCTTTGCGCCGCGAGTTAGAGCCCTATCGTGAATTTGAAGTAAAAGGAATTGCAGGGAATGGTGCAAAGGGTAAAAAGATGATTATGGAGTTGCATCCGGATTTATTGTTTCTCGATGTGGAGCTTCCGGATACATTGGGGCTTAACCTGCTAAGTGAAATTAGAGAGGATATTTTGTGGGATATGAAGGTGGTGTTTTACACCTCTTATGATAAATACTTGCTTCAGGCATTGCGTGAGTCGGCTTTCGACTTCCTGTTAAAGCCTTTTGAAGCGGAAGACCTGAAAGTGATTATGGAGCGTTACCGGAAGGCGATGACCTCTGCTTCGCTTCCTCTTTTGCCTTCTTTTGCCTCTTCTATCAGTGCATTAATGCCACAACAGGGCATGTTTATGATTAGCACAGTGACGGGTTTCAAGCTTTTACGCCTGGAAGAAATCGGCTTTTTTGAGTATCTGAAAGACAAACGTCAATGGCAGGTAGTCTTGTTTAATCAGACTCGCCTGAATTTGAAACGGAATACAAAAGCAGAAGATATTATCAGTTATTCACAAGCTTTTGTGCAGATTAGCCAATCGGCTATTGTAAATGTTAATTATCTGGCAATGATTGATGGTAAGTGTTGCCAGCTTTATCCGCCTTTCCATGATAAGAACGATCTGATGATTTCCCGAAGTTATCTAAAAGAACTGCAAGAGCGTTTCTTTGTTTTGTAATGTAGACCTTATAAATTGCAATACGCCACTTCTTCAGCAGAAGCGGCGTATCTTTTTTTGTTAGAATATTAGAATGAGAGAGAGTTTATGTTACATATTTGTATTATCCATCGTAACGGTCATTTCGGGTACCAGTACGTAGGCTTGTTTTTTAGCGTTCCATTTATAATAATTGGTAGTAACGGTCTTGCCTTCATACATATAGTTGATGCGTAGGTCTTTTTCCCATTCGTCCTTGCTGCTATTCCACTTTAAGGCTTCGCTTTCAATCATACGTTTATTGTCATCGTACTTGTAGTTGTACTTCATGTAGTTGGCAAGTGTGTTTCCGTCCATTTTGTAAACGGTCTGTCCCACTGTCATACCATTCTCTTCGATTGGATTATAAATCAATTGATTGTCGTAGCTACGTGCAGAAGTAGCAAGCGATACAACAAGAAGAGCTGCAGATAAAACGAACATTTTTAAAGATACTTTTGCTTTCATGGCTATTTAAATTTTTGAGTTATACTTTCATTTGTCTATCAAATGCATTGGTTTTACGCTGCAAATCTACATATTAATTTGGTATTTATGCATTTTAGAAGATAAAAGATTGTCAAAATGTCAATAGGTAGGGCGGGAGATGAGTTGCTTTTTGCCAAGATTGGTGACAAAAAAATATCCGGCAGTCAATCTGCCGGATATAGAATGAATCACTTCGTCGAAAAAGGATTCCTTTTTCTAGCTTTCTGGATAATGAGTTAAATAATGTTATTACCTATACTTGCTTCTATTTTGTAAGCGGAAACCCCGGATAAGGTGGAGTCACTCTGCGCAATTAGTATCTAAAAGATAGCAATTCCTTATTAAGGTGGCCTTTATTCACTTAATGGTTTAATGTGCCTCAAGCCAGTTTTTGCCCCATCCGCAATCTGCTTTCAAGGGGACGTGCATGCGGTATGCTTTCTCCATTTCTTCAATGACAATTTCTTCTACGCGCTCTTTTTCATTGACGGGAACGCTGAAGTTTAATTCGTCATGTACTTGCAGGATCATTTTGGCTTGTATTCCTTCGGTTTGGAACCGTTGATAGATACGTGCCATTGCTACTTTTATAATATCTGCCGCACTTCCCTGGATAGGGGCGTTGATGGCATTTCGTTCCGCATATCCGCGTACAACGGCATTCCGGGAATTGATGTCCGGCAAAAAGCGCTTCCGATGGAAAATTGTTTCTACATAACCTTTTTCCTGGGCCACCTGAATACTTTTGTCCATATAGGCTTTCACTCCCGGATAAGTTTCAAAGTAACCGTCGATCAATTCTTTGGCTTCTTTGCGGTCTACATTCATCCGTTCGGCAAGACCAAATACGGATATGCCATAGATGATACCGAAATTGGCAGTCTTGGCTTTACGGCGCATGTCGGAACCTACATCTTTCAGATCAATCTTATAGATTTTGGCAGCGGTGGCAGCATGAATATCGTGGTTGCTAAGGAAAGCATCAATCATATTCTTATCCTCGCTAAGGTGTGCCATAATACGCAATTCGATCTGCGAATAGTCGGCAGAGAAGAAGAGGCAGCCTTCATCGGGGATGAATGCTTTACGGATTTCTTTTCCATTCTCGTCGCGGATAGGGATATTCTGTAAGTTCGGGTTACTTGAACTAAGGCGTCCCGTAGCGGTTACAGTCTGGTTGAAAGAGGTATGCACCCTTCCTGTGCGTGGGTTGATAAGTAGGGGAAGCGCATCGATATACGTGCCCAATAGCTTTTTCAGTCCGCGATGTTCCAGAATCTTTTCTACCACAGGATGTTTATGCCGGAGGCTTTCGAGCACTTCTTCCGAGGTGACATACTGCCCGGTCTTGGTCTTTTTCGCTTTTTCTATAATCTTCAGTTTGTCAAACAAGACTTCGCCGACTTGCTTGGGTGAAGCGATGTTGAAGGTCTCACCAGCCAGTTCGTAAATCTCTTTTTCGATTTGCTCCATCTGGGCGGTGAAATGAGCGGATGATTGTTGCAGTGCTTCCGTGTCCAGCAATACTCCGTTCCGTTCGATATTGACCAATACCGGAACAAGCGGCATTTCTATATCATAGAATAAACGTTCGGCGTCATTCTCTTTCAGCTCTTTCTCCAATACGTTTTTCAGTTTCAGAGTGATGTCCGCATCTTCGCAAGCGTACAGATATACATCTTTCGGGTCGAGGTCGCGCATGTTCTTCTGATTCTTTCCTTTGGGGCCTATCAGTTCGTCAATATGGATGGTCTGATAATGCAGATAAATTTCTGCCAGGTAATCCATACCATGACGAAGCTCCGGTTGAAGAACATAGTGAGCGATCATCGTATCGAAAAGCGGACCTTTTACTACTGCACTATAATTCTGAAGAACGATCATATCGTACTTGATATTCTGTCCGACTTTTAACGAATTCTCATTTTCGAAGACCGGGCGGAACTCCTTTACGATTTTTAACGCTTCGTCCCGATCTGATGGAACAGGAACATAAAATGCTTCATTTTCGGCAATGGAAAAACTCATTCCGACCAATTCGGCATCCATTGGTTCGGTTCCGGTGGTTTCCGTATCTAACGAGAGAATTTTAGATGTAAGTAACTTTTGAATAATTTCTCTTCTTTTCTCCTCTGTATCAATGAGTTGATAGTTGTGTGGCTGCGATTCTAACGTCTCTAGATTTGATTTTTTTGCTTCATTCGGTTCATTGGGCGTGAAATTCGCAAACAAATCGCCTTGTATTCCGCCTCCTTCTTCGGGAAAAAGTGGAAGAGGAGAGGGGGCGCTTTTTCCGGTGGCGACTTTGCTTCCGGGAGTGGAGGTTATTCCATTTCCGGAAACTTCTTTTTTTAGTACCCGATCGATGAGCGTTCTAAATTCCAATTCTTCGAAAATGCTGCGAAGTGAATCTTCGTCTGCTTCTTCGCGGACAAGAGAATCCATTTCAAGTTGGATGGGCACATCGATTTTAATCGTGGCGAGGAATTTCGAGAAAGTAATCATTTCCCGGTTCGTTTCCACTTTTGTTTTCAGTGCACCTTTCAGTTGGTCGGTATGCTCTAATAAATTTTCGATGCTTCCGAATTCGGAAATCAGTTTTTGAGCAGTCTTTTCTCCTACTCCGGGACATCCGGGGATATTATCCGAAGAGTCGCCCATCAGTCCGAGCATGTCAATCACTTGTGCCGGAGACTGAATGTCAAACTTGGCTTTCACTTCTTCAACACCCATCACTTCGAAACCTCCTGTGTGCTTGGGACGGTACATAAATACCTTGTCGCTTACCAACTGCCCGTAATCTTTGTCGGGAGTCATCATATAGGTGGTGATACCCTGACGACCGGCTTCGGTGGCGAGCGTACCTATCACGTCGTCGGCTTCGTAGCCTGCAACTTCCAGAATAGGGATGCGGTAAGCACGAATAATATCCTTTATAATAGGTACGGAAAGGCGGATCGCTTCCGGAGTTTCTTCACGCTGCGCTTTATATTGTTCGAAAGCTTCGTGGCGGAAGGTAGGTCCTGCAGGGTCGAAGGCTACTCCTATATGAGTGGGATTCTCTTTTTTCAGCACTTCTTCGAGGGTGTTTACAAAACCCAGTATAGCTGAAGTGTTGAATCCTTTGGAATTGATTCTTGGGTTCTTGATAAAGGCGTAATACGCCCGGTATATCAGTGCATAAGCGTCTAAAAGAAATAATTTATTACTTGAATCCATAGATTTAATTAATTTTTCATGGTAAAAGTACAAAAAAATACGGTATTCAGCGTTTTATTATTACTTTTGTGCTCAAATTGTGTAATTAATGGACAGCATCTCACTCATCAGAACTCCGATTGAAGCAGAACTGAGAGACTTCAAAGAACTTTTTGATAGTTCTCTCTCCAGTTCAAATGCATTGCTCGATAGTGTCGTATCTCACATACGGCAGAGGAATGGTAAAATGATGCGTCCTATTCTTGTTTTGCTGGTGGCACGTCTTTATGGTGCTGTATGTCCTTCCACCCTTCATGCGGCTGTTTCATTGGAGCTCCTTCATACAGCCAGTTTGGTGCATGACGACGTCGTGGATGAAAGTACCGAACGCCGTGGACAACTCTCGGTGAATGCTATCTTTAATAATAAAGTAGCCGTGCTGACGGGCGACTATCTACTGGCAACCAGCCTGGTGCATGCCGAACTGACGAATAGTCACCGCATTATTCAACTGGTGTCTACTCTTGGACAGGATCTTGCTGACGGCGAGTTGCTTCAGCTTTCAAATGTAAGTAATCATAGCTTTTCTGAGGAGGTTTACTTTGATGTAATTCGTAAGAAGACTGCCGCTCTTTTTGCCGCCTGTACGAAAGCTGCCGCTTTTTCGGTAGGTGTAGGGGAGGGAGAAGCCGAACTAGCTCGTTTGTTGGGCGAATATATTGGTATCTGCTTCCAGATAAAAGATGATATTTTCGATTACTTTGATAATAGAGAGATTGGCAAACCGACAGGTAATGATATGCTTGAAGGTAAACTGACATTACCCGCTTTGTATGTATTGAACACAACAAAAAACGATGAGGCGCAAGAATTGGCAATCAAGGTAAAGGAGGGTGCAGCTACTCTCGATGAAATTGCCCATTTGATCTCGTTTATCAAAGAAAACGGGGGCATTGAATATGCCGTTCAGACGATGAATGTCTATAAGCAAAAGGCTTTTGATTTACTGGCTTCTTTGCCGGAATCTGATATTTGTGCGGCTCTCCGGGCTTACTTGGATTACGTGGTAGACCGCGAAAAATAGTTACTTCCTGTGCCTGCCCAGGAGTGAATAGCACGATAATAATCGATCCCAATCTTCTATCTTTCCCGATTTCATCGCTTTTCCTAAAAGGAAACTCTTGTCTATTTCTTCAGCTGTATGAAGATCTAGAGAACATAATTGGGCTGCTTGTTCTATGTACTTCCAGGCTTGTTCCTTGCTGATGTGCCCGCATGTTTGGGAGGCGCGCGCCAAGCTGACAAGCAATCCCATGTCCCATCCGATAATCCCTTTTTCTAAGTCATTTATCCATATAATCGGGTCTCTTCTTTCCTCTGTATATTTCACGAATCTGTATAGATTCTTTCCTTGCCGGATGAAGCGTTCTACTCCGAAAAAGCGCTTTTGGATGATACTTTCGAACTCGTTGATGTTCTCTGTGGAGAGTAAGTAGGGGAGCATAATCTGGTAGGAGACTCTGTCTCCTTCGTTAATCAGGAACTGGAATAATCCGGTGACGGACTCGGTATCGGTGCAGTGGAACTCTTCTGCCAGCAGTCTGGATAGCTTTTGCGGATGGACTCCGGTCTCCATGGAGTTGAGATAGAAGCCTTGCAGTCCAGCTTCCATATAACCGATGCGTAGCCCCTTCTTTCTCTCTGTTCCGAGGATGAGATTCAAAGGGTTGTGATTGAATCGTAAGGTTCTCGTGTAAGCGTCCATCCTTAATACCTCCATAAAGTTCATGAAAAGCGTGAGAACTGTTGCCATGTATTTTCCTGAGGCTTCGGCAAGCCGTTATGAGTATACAAGCAACAGTCCCACGCTCCATTCGATATATAACAAAATTATATACATGAAGGTGCGTGAGACCCGTTTGCTTATTACCATTCATAACTTTGAATTTTGCCGAATTCCAGGAACTGGTAATAAATGAAACGTTCTCTAATATAACTAATTAGCTATATTTTCATCGCTAAACCGTTTACAAAGATAATTGTTTTTCCGAATTGTCCAGTAACTATGTTTAGTTTTTCTTAAATAAAAAATACCGCGTCGATTCCCGTGATACGGGAGTCGCGCAGTAAGGCGTATTTGATTGCTAATGTAGCCTTTAATTTTTAGAAGAACTTGATTTCTTCGCCTTTGATGTCGGAAAGGAGGAGGTTGGCTAAACGGCTGGTTCCCAGGCGGAACAGTTGATTGTCCAGCCATTCTTCACCTAATAGTTCTTTTACAATAGTGTAGTAAATAATCGCATCGTTAACGGTGTTGATACCACCTGCCGGTTTGAATCCAATCTTGATTCCTGTCTTCTGATAGTATTCTTTGATAGCTTCACACATCACGTAAGCGGCTTCTGGCGTGGCGGCAGGCTGCTGCTTTCCGGTAGATGTCTTGATGAAGTCTGCGCCCGAATACATGGATAGGATAGAGGCTTTCTTGATGTTGGAAGCACTCTTTAATGCGCCTGTTTCGAGGATTACTTTGAGGTGGCGTTCCTTGCAAACTTCTTTTAGTTCCTGTATTTCTTCGCACATTCCTTCGTAGTCTCCGCTAAGGAACTTGCCGATGGAAATCACAATATCTATTTCGTCTGCACCGTCTGCAATGGCCAGTGCTGTTTCTGCCACTTTCACTTCAATGAATGTCTGTGAAGAGGGGAAACCTCCTGATACACAGGCGATATTGACTCCATCTACTTCCAGCGTGTTTTTAACGATGGCTGCAAAGTTGGGGTACACACAGATGGCTGCTACGTTTTTCAGATCAGGATATTCGTCGTCAAACTGATTGACTTTTTCAGTAAAGTGCATCACGCTTTCATCGCTGTCCGTACTGTTCAGTGTGGTCAGATCAATGCAGTTGAACAGGAATTTCTTAACGTCTTCCGTATTGTTTTCCGGCACTTTTTTCTCAATCAATTCAGCTACGCGAGCTTGAATATCTGCATCGCTCAGATTGGTATTATACTTTGCCAATGCGGCCTTGTACTTGTTGGGCTGTGAGTTATTCTCTTCCATGATCTTTCAGTTTTGGGTTGTTGATATGTCTTTTATTATCTCGTTTTGTTTTCTTCTCCATGCTTTTCCGGAAAGCATCAGTGATGTCTACTCCCGTCTGGTTGGCGATGCAGAGAAGCACCCATAAGACGTCTGCTATCTCTTCATCTATGTTGTCTTTTTCTCCTTCCTTGAAGGATTGATCGCCATATTTGCGGGCCATGACACGGGCCAATTCTCCTACCTCTTCCGTCAGGACTGCCATATTGGTCAGCTCGCTGAAGTAGCGGACACCGTATGTTTTCACCCATTGGTCCACTTGTTTCTGTGCTTCTTCCAGAGTCATTTTTTAGTGATTAGTGATTGATGATTAGTATGGAATATCTATTCTTTGTTTTTGGTATCCATGCATATAGTAACAGGACCGTCGTTTAAAAGTTCAACTTTCATGTCTGCTCCGAAGATTCCTGTGCCTATTTCTTTTCCCAGTGCACCGCTTAAATCTTTGCAGAATTGCTCGTAGAGTGGGATAGAGATATCCGGTTTGGCAGCTTTGATGTAGGAGGGGCGATTTCCCTTTTTGGTAGAAGCGTGTAGCGTGAACTGGCTGATAACTAAAATTTCGCCTCCATCTTCTAAAATAGACTTGTTCATCACCCCATTTTCATCGTCGAAGATACGTAGATTTACTATCTTTTTGCAGAGCCAGTCGATGTCTTCCTGACCGTCTGATTCTTCGATGCCAACTAATATCAACATCCCTTTTCCGATGGACGATTTGCAGTGTCCTTCAATGGTTACTGACGCATGGCTTACCCGTTGTATAACTATTCGCATTGTTATTTATTCTATTTCGTGGTTAGGAAAGGCAAATTTACAAAATTCGAAAGAGAAAACGGTGTGTTGGCAGGAAAATATTATAAGGTTTTGCCGAAAGCTTTAATGGTTTATTATTTAGGCATGGATTACACAGATTGCAAGGATGATGCGGTTTTTAGTAATTTAACCGTGGAATCTGTGTAATCCGCGCCTAAAAATGATGGAAAGATAGCTGGCTCCACTCCGCCGGCTTCTTATTCATTTTTTGATGATTCATTGCTTAATCCCTCTTTTACGGTCTTGGCTTTCGCTTCTCCGATGATAACGGCAATATCCTCAAAAGAGGCTTCTTTTATTCGTTTTACGCTCTTAAACTCTTTCAAAAGTGCTGTTTTTGTCTTTTCTCCGATACCTTTGATGGTATCCAGTGCGGACGCAACTTGTCGTTTGCTGCGTTTATCACGATGGAAACTAATAGCAAAACGGTGTACTTCATCCTGAATCTGTGTCAGCAGACGGAATAATGGGCTTTGCTGTTTGATGCCAATCGTCTGCGGAGGAAATCCAAAAAGCAGCTCTGATGTGCGGTGGCGGTTGTCCTTTGCTAGTCCGGCAATAGGAATAGCCAGATTCAGTTCGTCTTCAACGACCTCTCTAACGACCTCCATTTGGCCTTTTCCACCATCAGTGATAATCAGGTCGGGTAGAGGAGAATTCTCTTCGATAGCGCGTTGATAACGCCTTCTGACGACCTCTTTCATGGAAGCATAGTCATCAGGCCCTACAACCGTCTTTATATTGTATTTCCGGTAATCTTTTTTTGATGGCTTGGTCTTCTTAAATACAACACAGGCTGCCACAGCATCAGAACCCTGTATGTTTGAGTTATCAAAACACTCGATTTGCAGCGGCGGTCTTTCCAAATGCAGCTCTTGCTGAATTTCTTTCATTAAACGCATGCTCCTTTGTTCCGGATTCAGTTTTTCCGCCTGTTTTAGGCGGTCAGCCTTGTACTGTTTCACGTTTAGAACCGAAAGATCCAGCAATTTCTTCTTATCTCCCCGCTGTGGAACGGTAAATACGACATTGTTTAACTCCAAATCGAGCTCAAAAGGCACTATGATCTCTCTGGATTGGCTTTTATAGCGTTCCCGCATTTCAATAATACCAAGCGTCAAAAGTTCCTCTTTTGATTCGTTCAGCTTCTTTTTATATTCGAACGTGAAAGCCTGATTGATGGCGCCGTTTGTGATGTGCAGATAATTGATGAAAGCAGAGTTCGACTCGTCTTCTTCGATTGAGAATACATCGATATTGTGCAATACAGCGCTTACTACCTCTGATTTGGAGCGATAACTCTCTATCAGAAGATATTTCTCTTTCACTTTCTGCGCCTCTTCAAACTTCATTTCGGCTGCCAACGTCTGCATCTTTTCCAGCAACATACGACTGATATCTTGTGTATTCCCTTTCAGAATTTCCTTGATTTCATCTATGTTTTTGAGATATTCTTCCTGTGATTGCAACCCGATGCATGGCCCGGCGCAGTTTTTTATATGATATTCCAGACATACATTAAATTTGCCCGCCCGTATGTTTTCCGGACTTAGGTTTAAATTGCATGTGCGCAAGGGATATAAATGCTTTATCAGGTCCAATACCGCATACATTGATGGAATGTGACTGTACGGGCCATAATAAGAGGAGCCGTTCCTGATAACCTTTCTTGTTTTGAAGACTCTCGGAAAGTATTCATTCTGCACGCAAATAGAAGGGTAGGTCTTGTCGTCCTTTAACAACACATTGTAGCGCGGCTTATATTTCTTTATTAGATTATTCTCCAGCAATAACGCATCTTCTTCCGTATTGACAACGATGTAGCGGATATCAGCGATTTTGCTGACCAGTACTCGTGTCTTTCCCGGCTCATGCTCTTTGCTGAAATAAGAATAGACCCTTTTCTTTAGATTTTTTGCCTTTCCAACGTATATAATCGTTCCTTCCGTATTCAGGTATTGGTAAATACCCGGTTTCTCGGGAAGGTTGGCTACAATCCCTTTCAAATATTCATTGGTTTTGCTTTCCGGTTCTACATTCATAATCGTTAGGTATGAGAGATCGCTAGCTGCTTACTTTTGACACATTCTCTGCAAATAGATGCAAATCCTTTATAAAGTCAATACCGATTCTACTTCTACGTCGTCTCCGAATACTGATTTTCCATTCAGTTCTTTCAACTCAATGATGAAGTTTACATATACCTTTTTAGGTTTTAATCTTTTCACCAATTCACAAGCCGCTTTCATCGTGCCTCCTGTTGCCAGCAAGTCGTCGTGTAATAGAACTACATCATTCTCATCCAGTGCGTCTTTGTGAATTTGCACGGTGTCCTTTCCGTATTCCTTGTCGTAGCTTTCTTCAATTGTTTCTGCAGGGAGCTTGCCGGGCTTGCGGATAGGAATGAAACCGGCGTTCAGGCGGGTGGCTAAAATCGGTCCCATGATGAAGCCCCTTGATTCTATTCCTACTACTTTGGTGATCCCTTTATCCTTATACATATCAAACATAATGTTTGATAATTCTTGCAGGCACCATGGATCTTTGAATAGGGTGGTGACATCGTAGAATAGGATTCCGGGGATCGGAAAATCGGGTACTTCCCGAATACTTTTGATTAGTGTTTCTTTGCTCATAATCATTGAATTATATCGTTTCTTTAAATGATTTGTTTCACGTGAAACGTTGCCGCCTATCGTCCCGAAAGCACGAGCAGTACGTTGATGTCGCTTGGAGAGACTCCCGGAATTCTGCTCGCTTGCGCAATCGTCTCCGGATCTATCTTTGCCAACTTTTGCCTAGCTTCGGTGGATAGGGACTGAATGGTAGAATAATCAAATTTCCCTTTGATCTTTATGCTCTCCAATCGTGCCAGCTTTTCAGCAATCATCCGTTCTCTGTCAATGTATCCTTGATACTTGATTAAGATTTCAGCCGCTTCGAGAATCTCTTCTTTTCGATCCTGATCCGAACTTGTCGCTTTCTCCAGTTCTCGTTGAAACGCCGGAACATGTTCTATTATATTCTCAATTGTCACCTGCGGACGGTTTAGAATTTCTATCAACTTGCATCCCTGACGTAGGGGAGTAGTTCCTATCTTTTCGAGAGCATCATTAATTAATGCCGGTTTCATCGAATAGTTGCGTGCGAAAGAGACGATTTGTTCCACAGCTTCCTTCTTGCTTCTTACCAATTGATAGCGATCTTCCTTTGCCAATCCAAGCTTAAATGCTTTTTCTGTCAGGCGCATATCTGCATCGTCCATGCGAAGCAAAATGCGATATTCTGCACGGGAGGTAAACATACGGTAGGGCTCATCCACACCTTTGGTAACCAAATCGTCGATTAATACGCCAATATATGCTTCGTCGCGAGCTAGAGTAAATGCTTCTCCGCCGTGGCAGTTGATATGCGCATTGATGCCGGCTATCAATCCTTGTCCTCCTGCTTCCTCATATCCGGTAGTGCCGTTCACTTGTCCGGCAAAGAACAGGTTTTTGATAATCTTCGATTCCAACGTATGTTTTAATTGGGTCGGATCGAAGTAATCATATTCGATAGCGTATCCCGGACGATAGATAACCAGATCTTTGAAAGCCGGGATTTGTTTCAGTGCCGCAATTTGTATTTCCATCGGAAGTGAAGAAGAGAATCCGTTAAGATATAACTCTTGTGTTGTTTCTCCTTCCGGTTCCAGGAATAACTGGTGCTGGTTTTTATCGGGGAAAGTAACAATCTTGGTTTCGATGCTCGGGCAATAGCGGGGTCCGATACTTTGTATCTGTCCGTTGAATAGGGGAGAATCGGGCAAACCTTCGCGCAAAATCCGATGTACTTCTTCGTTAGTGTAACATGTCCAGCATTGAAGTTGCTTTAAGTGGTGCGTGCTGGTATTCATGAAGGAGAACTTGTGGAAGTCACATTCGCCGTCTTGTGTTTCCATTTGGTCAAAATGAACGCTGCGTGCATCGATTCGTACCGGAGTACCGGTTTTCATTCTTCCATAGGTGATGCCGTGACGGGCGATGGATTCGGTCAATTGATAAGAAGCCGGTTCGGCCATTCTTCCTCCCGGTAATTGATGGCGACCTACGTGCATCAGTCCGTTGAGGAAAGTGCCTGCGGTGAGCACGATACATTTCGCTTTGAAGGTGACACCCCACGCAGTGACCAATCCGGTAACCTCACCGTTTTCAACGAGCAGTTCGCATACCGTATCTTGCCAGATATGAAGGTTGGGTGTATTTTCCAGTTTCTCCCGCCAGGACCAAATGAACTTAGCCCGGTCGCATTGGGCGCGGG
Organism: Bacteroides sp. 1_1_30; assembly: GCF_020982715.1. Lineage (NCBI taxonomy): Bacteria > Pseudomonadati > Bacteroidota > Bacteroidia > Bacteroidales > Bacteroidaceae > Bacteroides > Bacteroides sp. 1_1_30. Next base: position 16,704 of record NZ_JAJKHN010000044.1, on the reverse strand, counting down.
GACTCCACATGGCAGGGCCTTTCGAACGGTTTAGAATTCGGAACTGAATGGCTGTTTCATCTGTCACCAATCCCATTTGTCCACCCAGTGCATCTATTTCACGTACAATTTGTCCTTTGGCGATTCCTCCTACAGCCGGGTTGCAACTCATCTGCCCAATCTTGTTCATGTCCATAGTGATGAGACAAGTCTTGGAACCTAAATTAGCTGCGGCTGCCGCTGCTTCACAACCAGCATGTCCGGCACCAATTACAATTACGTCGTACTTAAAATCCATTCCTATCTTATTTATTATCAAACGCTGCAAAGTTACGGAAAAGTTGCGAGACTTGTATCTTCAAGCTGTTTTTGCTTCTGAAAATCCGGGGAGGAATCCGGTTTGACTGAAAAAATCGCCGTAATTTTGAGTTAGAAATATGCAGATTGTTCGAAAATAGGCCGCTTATTGGTTTTTGTGATTGTATGTTTTTGAATAAAATGGTAATAGATTGTGTTTTAAATTCCCTGTTTTGCTTTCTTTTTGTTAGTTGTGTGCTTGTTTAATTATGAGTGCAACTAGAGAGTAAAAGGAAAAATTTGTTGAAAAGACGGATTGTTGTGGGAATAAACGTGAGGTTTACACTCAAAATCTACCCTACGTCTTGACATAAGTCAAAAAAATAAGTCTGAATGTAATTTTTTGCATGATGGCTTTTGCTGTTTTCGTAAACAGCTATACCTTTGCAGTGTAGTTGTGAAACTACTTATATTTTAGGTATTAGAAAAAGGTAATAATTAAAAGGTATTAGTTTATAAAATTAAGGTATTAGATTTTAAGATTAGTTTTTAGGAAAAAGATTGTTTTGATTAGGTATTAGGAGAAAGACGTTTTCAGGTGAAGAGTAAATGAAAGATGAAGAAAAAGAAGAATCCCATTTATGGGGATTCTTTAAAGGTGGAGCGGAATGATTCGCTCTTTTTTTTGTGCCCTTTCATTTCCAACTATTATTTTCTTTTGCTTCTCATTTGAACTGTATGGTAAGCTCGTTCGAGTTTCTTTTGGGTCAATTTGTTATTTGCTTGGATTCAATTAGTTTCAACCCTATTTGAAACAGTTTGTTTCAAGGCTTGAAACGATTCGTTTCTCGGTGTGAAACAAAGTGTTTCCCGTAATGAAACAGAGTGTTTCAAAGCATGAAACAGATCGTCGTCTTGTGGGATACGAATCGCCGTCCTATAGCTTACGATTGTTTTGTCAGCATTTGTCTTGTCTGACTCATATTTGAAATCAAAAAATAAAGTCTGGTGATAGATGAAAGATGAAAGTGAAAAAGTCTCTATGTATGAGAAAGAACTTTTTTATTTTCTATTTTGTAAGCCGGCAAAGTCTGCGTTTTTGAAAAAAAACAATATATTTGCAATCGTAAATGTCGCAAAAGTAAGTAGTTACGGCGATTTTTATGAATTCTGTTTCCTTTTTTCGCAGGTAATGTGACAGTATGAACGATAAAATTGACACCATAGTAGCGGGAGTAAACCGGAAGGATGAAAAGATGTGGGGCGATTTCTACGATCGTTTTTATACTGCCTTATGTGTTTATGTATCAAAGATATTGCCGGTCCCCGATGCGGTAGAAGATTTGGTGCAAGACGTTTTTATTTCTGTATGGGAAGGGAAGCGTACCTTTTCTGATATTAAAGAGCTTACCAATTATCTTTATCGTGCCTGCTATAATAATACCTTATTATATATACGCAATAATCAAATTCATGATACCATATTGAATTCTTTAGCCGAAGAAGAAAGCGTGGAGGACGAAGATATGATTTATGCATTGACGGTGAAAGAAGAAATTATCCGGCAACTCTATTGCTATATCGAAGAACTTCCGTCCGAGCAACGCCGGATTATCTTAATGAGAATCGAAGGACATACATGGGAAGAGATAGCGGAACGTTTAGAAATAAGTATCAATACTGTTAAAACTCAAAAGACACGCAGCTATAAATTCCTTCGTGAGAGGCTGGGCGACTCTGTTCATTCTATTATTCTTTGTTTATTTCTCTAAAAAGATAAAAAAGTCAATTTGATACATCTTTATCTTTTTATTGATTACTTAAGATTTGTTTTCTTTGTTAAAAACGAACTGATTCCTTATGTATTGTGACATAATGTTATATTTTTGCCTCTAAATTCCTCTCCTTTATATTCTTATCTCAAAAAAATATCATCTTTTTGTCACCCTTTTCTGTGAGTTATGTATATCTATAATAAAGCAATTTAAACAGTTGTTTGATTTAAAAAGGAAAAATAAGATGAAGAAGTTCGAAAATGTATATCAAGATGCCGCTTTAATGAAGAAAGCTCTTTTAGGAGAAGCTAATGAATCGGAACAGCAAGAGCTTGAAAAGCGATTGGCGGAATGTCCGGACTTGCAAAAAGTGTATGAGCAATTGCAGAATGGTGAGACATTAAGAGTTGCATTTGAAGAATATAAAAATTATTCATCAAAGAAAGCCTATGAATCTTTCCTTCAGAAAATCGGACAAACGGAACCGGAGGTAATAAAGAAGCCTCGTGCTTTCCGGATTTGGTGGTCTGTTGCAGCAGCTGTTGTTTTAGTAATCGGTTTATCTTTCTATATGTCGAATTATGGTTCGATTGAAGAGGAAAACAGACCATTGATTCAGCCGGGAGTTCAACAGGCACAATTGACTTTACCCGATGGCAGCATTATTGATGTACATAAGAAAGAAGTTAACGTAATAGTAGACGGCGTTCAGGTAAAATATAAGGAAGGAGTGCTGTCGTATGAACCAACCGTCACAACACAACACGAAGAGAAAAACGTCGAAGAGAAGCCGGTTAAGTCAAATGAACTTATCATACCACGTGGAGGAGAAAATACCGTGATCCTTGCTGATGGGACGACGGTTCATTTGAATGCTGGTTCTAAGTTGACTTATCCGGTACGCTTTGCGGGTAAACGCAGGATTGTAGCTCTGGAAGGTGAGGCTTATTTTGAGGTTGTGCAGGATGAATCCCATCCGTTTGTGGTACAAACTCATCTTGGCGAAGTGATGGTGCTTGGTACGGCGTTTAATGTGAATGCTTATACTGATGCTTCCGTTTGTTACACTACATTGGTACATGGCAAAGTACAATTTTCTGCACCGAATGTCGGAACGGTAACTCTTCAGCCGGGTGAACAAGCAGTAGTTTCTGCCAATGGTACAGAGAAACGTACAGTCGACCTGGATGAATATATCGGTTGGGTAAACGGTGTGTACAACTTTAAAAACCGCTCTTTAGGGGAGATTATGGAGACATTCGAACGCTGGTATGATATACAGGTTTATTATGAAACGCCGGATCTACGCGATATAACTTACAGTGGTAGTTTGAAGCGTTATGGAGCAGTCAATTCTTTCTTGGATGCTTTGGAACTGACAGGCGATCTGACTTATAAAATCAGTGGCCGGAAAGTGTTGATATACGATGGAATGAAAGAGTAAGAATAAATAGAATATTAGGTAAAGTTTAATCATTAATTTATGAGAGAAAAACGATGGCTACTATGTTTTTTAGTGGCAGTGTGTTGCACATTTAGCACATGGGCTCTACCGTCACAAGATAAGACGGTAACTTTGAATCTGCATAATGTCTCTATCGAGACAGTTTTGGATGCAGTGAAGAAACAAACAGGAGTGAATATGTTGTATAATTCACAAATGTTTAAAGGAGTTCCTCCCGTATCAATTAATGCAAAAAATGAGAAATGGGAAGTCGCTCTGAAGTTGATTTTAAATCCCCAGGGATTTGATTATGTGGTAAAAGATGGTATCGTTGTTGTTCGTAAATTGCAGACCGAGAAGCGTGATAATCGTATCCGTGGTACGGTTATTGACTCAAATAAGGAACCGATACCAGGAGCCAGCATCATCGTAAAAGGTACTCGCACGGGTACTTCTACTAATATTGAAGGTGAGTTTACTTTGGATGTTAAGGATGATAAGGTGACTTTGGAAATCTCTTTTATTGGTATGAAGAAACAGACTCTTCAGGTGGATGCTACCCGTCGGAAAAGTCTTGAAATTACTTTGGTTGATGATGTAAAAACATTGGAAGATGTGGTTGTGACAGGATATAATAATGTTCGTAAGACCAGTTTTACCGGTAGTTCTACACAGATATCAGGAGATGATCTGCGTAAGGTTTCTCAGACAAATATTTTGGGTGCTTTGCAATCATTCGATCCCTCTTTCCGTTTGATGACAAACAATCAATTTGGCTCCGATCCAAATGCTTTGCCAGAGATGTATATTCGTGGGAGTTCAGGAATAGGGGTGAAAGAGCTTGATAGAGATCAACTATCAAAATCTAATTTGGAAAATAATCCGAACCTTCCTACCTTTATTATGGATGGTTTTGAGGTCAGTATAGAAAAAGTATATGACTTAGACCCAACTCGTATTGAGAGTATGACTATCTTAAAAGATGCTGCTGCTACGGCTATTTATGGTTCTCGTGCTGCCAATGGTGTCGTAGTAATTACTACTGTAGCTCCAAAACCAGGAGAAATACGAGTATCTTATAATTTCACAGGTACATTAGAATTGCCTGATTTACGCGATTATAATCTGGCAAATGCTTCTCAAAAGTTGGAAATTGAGCGCTTGGCAGGTCTTTTTGAGAAAGGAAATAATAACAATATAGATACTTCTCAGGGAATGAATGCTTATTATAAAAAATATGCTTACATTCAAAAGGGGGTTGATACAGATTGGATGTCATTGCCTTTGCAAAATGCCTTTGATCATAAGCATAGTGTATATATAGAGGGAGGTACTCCTAATCTTCGGTATGGCGTAGATGCTTCTTATAATGGTGTGAATGGTGTAATGAAAGGCTCGGGTCGTGATAGGTATTCTATTGGGTTCTCTTTAGATTATCGGGTAAAGCAATTGCAGGTCAAAAATACGGTTACTTTTGGACATACTAAATCTAAAGAGTCACCTTATGGCTCGTTTAGCGATTATACGCGTATGCAACCTTATGAGACTCCTTACGAAGACGATGGAACATTGAAGCAAAGAATGCTTTATTCAATATCATCAAGTTCACGTACTTCAAATAATCCATTGTATGAAGCGACATTGGGGAATTATGAATGGAGTGCTTACGATGAATTAGTGAATAATCTTAGTTTGAACTGGTATTTGAATGACTATTTGACTGTGAAAGGACAATTTAGTGTTACTAAAAAGTATGCTAGCAGTGAGAAGTTTTATGATCCGCTCTCATCAAAGGTAAGTGTCTATGGTGAGAGTGATGATGCATATTTGGCAGGTGATTTGTATACGGAAAAGGGTGGAAACTTTGATTGGAATACAAATGCTTTTTTGTATTACACTCGCTCGTTTCATAGCAAACATAATATAAATGTTTCTGTGGGATGGGAGGCTGCTTCATCCAATACCGATAATACAAAGGCTCACTATCGGGGATTCCCATCCGGTGAATTTAATTCGTTGAATTACGCTACTGAGATTTATAAAAAACCTACCCGTACAGAAAATACTACTCGTCGTATTAGTACATTAGCTACTGCGAATTATACATGGAATGATATTTATTTGGCTGATGCTTCAGTTCGTTTCGATGGTTCTTCTGAATTCGGAGCAAACCAGAAGTGGGCTCCCTTCTTTTCAGGTGGTCTGGGAGTCAACGTTCATAACTATGCATTTTTAAAAGGAAATAAAGATATTAATAAATTAAAAGTCAGAGCATCTTATGGGCGTACTGGTAAAGTGAACTTTCCAGCCTATGCTGCAACGACAATGTATCAATCATTATTTGACGAATGGTATATAACGGGATATGGCGCTGTTCTTAAAGCATTAGGTAATAAGGACCTGACTTGGGAAAAAACGGATAAATATAATATAGGTATAGAAACATTGTTCTTTAACCAACGTTTGACAGTTGAGGCCGAATATTATTATGAGAAGACGATCGATTTGATTAATGATTTTGGTCTGTCTAGCACTTCAGGTTTCTCTTCCTATAAAAACAACATGGGTGAGATTTTAAATAAAGGATTTGAACTGCAATTACGGGCAGATGTTTTTCGTGATCGTAACTGGACAGTAGCTTTATGGGGAAATATGGCCCATAATACGAATGAAATACTTAAAATTTCGGACTCTCAAAAAAAGTACAATGAGCGTGTAGCTGCATTTTATCAAAAAGAGATAGATAAACAGTTGACTACTAATAGTTCCTTGTCGGATGCCAATTATTCGGTTCCTATTCCACAGTATGCTGAGGGACAGTCGCTAACCTCTATCTGGGCAGTGCGTTCTTTGGGAATTGACCCTACTACAGGTAAGGAGATATTTCTTAATCGTGACGGCAGCGTGACAGACAAATGGGATGCAAGCCAAGAAGTAGCGGTCGGCAATACCGAACCTAAATTTAATGGTTCATTCGGTCTAAATGTTACTTATAAAAATTGGAGTCTATTTGCATCCTTCTTGTATGAATGGGGAGGACAAGAGTATAATCAGACTTTGGTGGATAATGTGGAAAATGCAAATATTAAGACAGGAAATGTCGACCTGCGTGTGTTGACAGATCGTTGGAAAAAGCCCGGGGATATCGCACAATTCAAGGATATTAAAGACAGCAATCTGACAACTTTGCCAACCTCCCGCTTTGTACAGGATAAAGCCTTATTGCATTTAAATTCATTAACGATTAGTTATGATTTTGATCGGGAATGGATTAAAAAACATTTACGAATGAATATGCTTCGTTTAGAGGCAAATACAAGTGAATTAATTAACTGGAACTCAATACGCCAAGAACGAGGATTAAGTTATCCACGTTCATGGAAAATGAGTTTCTCTTTGAAAGCACAATTTTAAGGAAAGGAAAGAAGAAGATGAAAAAGATATATAATACCTTATTTTCACTGGGGATAGTGGCTATGATATTTTCTTCCTGTAGCGACTGGCTGGATGTTCGTCCGTCAGATGAAATTAAAGAAGAATTTTTGTTTGAGACGGGAAATGGATATCGTACAGCTTTGAATGGAATTTATCGTAAACTGTCCACTCAAGATTTATATGGACAAAATCTAAGTTGGGGTATTGTCGATGCATTGGGCGGGATGTATAATATGGATGGAGTATCAAGTGTTGGAGGAGGTTATGCTATACAAAAAATATCGACGCGTGCTTTCAAAGATATAGAACTGGTATCTACTACCAATGCAATGTGGGAAGCTGCATGGAACATCGTTGCCAATTGTAATAATCTGATTCAACAAGTGGAGAGTGCGGATACGACGCTTTTTTATAAGGGTGAAGAGGAGCGTAATATGATTTGGGGAGAAGCCATTGCATTGCGTGCTTATATACAATTTGATTTGTTACGTTTGTATGCACCTGCCCCATCTACCAATCCTGGAGAACGTACATTTATTCCTTATGTTGATGAATATCCTGCGTATGTGAATGATAAGCAAACAGTAGCGTATTGTCTTGATCATGTAGTTAATGACCTGAAAAAGGCGCAAGATATTTTAAAACCCATTGATGAGGCAAAATCATTTAGAGTTTATGACCGCTTAGAGTATATAGCTAGTGGTGAGGACCGTTTTCTGAGGGAACGTGGCTATCGTTTAAATTATTATGCAATTACTGCATTATTAGCTCGTGTTTATTTGTATGCCGGTAATTTAGATATGGCTTATGACGAAGCCATGAAGATTATTAAAGTACAAAATGCTAAGCGCTGTTTTAATTTCACTAGTGAATATAATATTACAGATAAAAGAAATATTAAGTTTTATGATGATATCATTTTCACGTTGTATACGACGGAGGTGACTGATTGGGATTTGGAAATAAGTTATAGTTCAGAGGATCAGCCGGATTTTAGTCAACATTATTTGTGTTGGCATGCTGATAAAGTCAAGGATGTTTTTGGCAACGAAGGTCGTGATGATTATCGTCTGTTATATCAGTTTGAAGAAAAATATTGGGGATATCGTACATTGAAGTATCACAAGCAAGAAGAAAAAAGTACTGGTGGGAGATGGGGAAATCCCATGTTACCAATGATACGTATGTCTGAAGTATATTATGTTGCTGCCGAAGCTATCTGTAAAAAAGATTTAGGCGAGGCTCGAGAATATATTAAAAAGGTAAAAAATGGACGTGGAGTGAGTGTTGATTTATCAAATTTGGATGAGAATGGACTTGTAGATATGATTGTGAATGATGCACAACGTGAGTTATTTGGGGAAGGACAAGTGTTTTTTATGTTTAAACGCTTGAATCGGCAAGTAGTAAACTATTCGGGTTCTAGCACGTCAGTTGAAAAAGAGCCTGTTCTTCCAACAGAGGAAAACTTTGTTCTTCCGTTGCCGGATTCAGAAAGTAATATAAAATAAAACATAGTATTATGAGTAATAGATATATATTTTTGATAATAATAGGGTGTTTGATTACCACATTTTTTTCTTGTGAGGAAAAAGAACTTATGGTTAATGCCAACGACGTATCTTATATCATTTTTGGAAAGGATATGATGACGGATACTACGAGTACTTCTTTTACATTTTATGATGAAGGTGAGGATGCTAAAGTTGATTTGGAAGTACAGATTTACGGGAAGTTGAGAGATACTGATGCTAAATTTACTGTTGCGGTAGATGAGAAAATTACTACCGTTCCTAAAGAATATTATGTCTTACCTTCTGAATGTCTGATTGAGGCAGGAAAACTGAAAGGTACAATTACAGTTACTTTAAAGAATTATCCGGATTTAAAGGAATCTACTAAATTATTGGCAATAAAAATAAATGGCGAGGGAGATGTCAAACCTGGATCTTATCGATATTCAAAAGCCATCATAGCTGTAACGGATCGTTTGTTTAAACCAGAATGGTGGGCGGTGAATGACCGGGGAAATGAGACTTATTTCGAGAATACAGTTGAAAAGTATTATTTGGGTACATACTCGGTGGAGAAATATAAGATGTTCTTAAAGGAATTAATAAAAGACGATGTTGTCTTTGATGGAAAGGATATGCAGGTGATGCGGAAATATGCTTTGCGATTGAAGAATACGCTGAAAGAACTAAAAGCAGCAGGTACTCCGGCCTTGGATGAGCATGATAATGAAATAACTGTAGTTGTTGCTGGATAAAATAATAGAAATAGAAGAAGTATGAAAAAACTAATAATATATAGTTTATTGCTGTTCATAGTAACGGGATTTTACAGCTGTTTGGATGACAAGAATAACTTTGATTATAAACAGGTGAATGAGTTGGATGGTGAAATTCTTAATATAGATATTGCTGGATATGAGGTTAATGTAGGTGAGGAACTTACCATTTCACCTACTTTTAAGTTTACCATAGACAAAGAAAACCCAGATGTGAGTTATGAGTGGTATTTGGATGGTAAGAAGTTAGATGTAACTACCCCTTCATATACTTTCTCTTCTGATAAATATGGCATTTATGAGCTTACATACGCAGTTGTTGATAATAAAACCGGCGTTAAGTTTTCACTCTCTACAAAAATAACAGTGACATCAGCTTATTTGAAAGGTTGGGCGATACTCTCTGATATGAATGGACGGTCTGCACTTTCTTTTATTAAAGTAAAGACGGTGAAGAAGTTATATTATGATTCGGATGGAAGGGAAGCCTATAAAGACTCCATAGTGTATGAAGAAGTAGAAAAAGATATTATCCCTGATTTAGGGACAGAACCTCTTCGTTTACTTGAAAGTACGGGATATTGGGATTTGGCGTATCAGGACTTAAATAGTGGTGAAGAAGTACTGTATGATGAGCTTGTTGTCATGCAAGGTAGTAAATGGGTGGAGCTAAATGGTAATTCGCTGATGAAATCTGTATATACTGAAGAGGAATTTAACGGAGACATTCCTGATGATTTTTCTCCAGTGGATGCTGTGATGACTTATTCTTCTAAATTCTTGTTTAATCAGAATGGGTATATATACTATAATCAAAGGGCTGTTGCCAATGATTTTCATGCAGGTTTTTATCTATCAGATCCAATATGGGGCGGCACTCGTTTCAAAAAGATGTATGGTATACAGAAATTTAATGATTATATGCGTACAATTCCTGTATTAACTACTGATAATTCATTACAGTACATTTGGGATGGGGGACTGACATATGAATTTCCTACAATCCATATGAATACTTTAATGTATAGTGGTAATGTATATGAGATAGTAGATGATGAAGGAAAGGGAGATTCACGCTTTCAGAATATGGAATATGAGATTATTAATATGTTGCCAGCCTCTACTGAAAAAGATGATTGGTATGATACATGTATGCCAAGATGGGTGGCTCTATTGAAAAAGGACGGCAATTATTTTTTGCGTAATTTTTCATTAGATACTTATTATGTGAATCCTCCTGTAAAAGTTGGAGATTATTTTGAAAAGAATATCAAAAGTGAGATGTTTGCAGATTATAAAGATATGGTGGTCTTTCAAAATAAGCGATATGTCGTAATTGCAAATGGTGCTGAACTATGGTATTGTTCGACTACTGATGAAGGTGACAGTGGTATAAAAATAAAACTAGAAGATGGGGATGCATTGCCTGGTGAAATTGTTTCATTATCTTATTTAGATATCAATTTCAATACGGAGAAAGAGCCTGTGAATGGACATTTGGGAGTTGCATTTGCTAATGGCGAGTTTCGTATTTACGAAGTAATTGAACAAAAAGCAGGCGATACTGCTACTGAAGTTACTTTGAAGAAGTTATATCCTAATAAAGTCTCAAATTTGCAGGGAGACAATAAATTTGGTACTATTGTTGATGCAATATACAAATTTGGAGATTGTCTTAAAATCACAGTATTTAAATAAACTAAAGTAGAAAATAAGGGTGGTGAATATCTGCTCACATAGATATTCACACCCTTCTATTTTTATCAATATAAAAAGTATGACTTTAAAGAAAATAGTTTTTGTTGTTTTGGGAGTATGCCCTTTCCTGATACAATTACAAGCCCAAGAAACTGCAGAACGACAAGCCAATTACGAACTGACTGATAAATTTCAGGATTTTACTTTAGGAGGCAAATTGTCTAATATTAGTTTATCGGTTTACCCTCGGGGAATTAACGATACAGATAATTTCTGGTTTGAGTTTCAAACAACATCAGGTAAGGAATATTATTATGTGATGCCTGCTGCAGGAAAGCGTGAACCTCTATTTGACAAAGGGAAGATGGCTATGCAGTTAAGTGAATTTACCAAAGGTGTAGTAGATAGAAATAAACTGGATATCTCATCTGTAACTTTTGCCAAAGACCAAGGCTCGTTTGAGTTTGATTATAAGAGTAAACGATACAGCTATAATCGTCTGACGGGCAAGTTGACATTAGTAGAGAAGAAGGAAGAAAAGAAGGAGCCGGAAGATCCCGTTTATAGCTGGATGACTTTTTCACCTGATAAAAAGTATATTTTGTATGCTAAGAATCACAACCTGTATGTAAAAGGAAATAAAGCATTGGGAATAGATACAACTGAGGTACAGTTGACTACTGATGGGGTGGAAAACTTTTCTTATGCTCGTGAAGAAGAAGCAGGGGAGAACGGAGAAGTGCCGACAACAGCACTTTGGTGTCCGGATAATCGTCATATTTATGTAGTACGTGATGATAACCGTTTGTTGCGGGATTTTTGGGTAATTAATTCATTGGAAGATTCTCCTTCATTGATAAAGTACAAATATGAGTTTCCAGGTGACAAGTATGTTACTCAAAATGAATTGGCGATTATTGATATTGTAGAGAAAACAGTGAAAAAAGCAAAGATAGATAAATGGAAGGACCAATATATAAGGCCTCTTCATGTTACTTCGGATAGCAAATACTTGTTTTTTGAACGTACTAAGCGTACTTGGGATGAAGTAGATGTATGTTCTGTCAACCTCTCAACTTTGGAAGTGAAAGAAATCATTCATGAAGAAGATAAGCCATACCGTGATCCACATGCTCGTAATGTTGCGATCTTAAATGATGGAAAAGATATTCTGTTCCGTTCAGAGCGTACTGGTTGGGGGCATTATTATCACTATGATGGAGACGGAAATCTCAAGAATGTGATGACTTCCGGTGAATGGGTAACAGGCTATATTAATTCTATTGATACGCTGAAACGCAAAGTTTATCTGTATGGATATGGAAAAGATAAAAAAGTAAATCCTTTCTATTACATGCTTTATGAAGTTGACATTGACAGAGAAGGAGTAACTCCTTTGAGCACGGAAGACGGACAGCATAATGTGAATTTCTTGAAATCTCATAATTACTATGTCGATACCTATTCGAGAGTGGATATGGAGCCTAAGATTATGTTGAAGGATCGAAGAGGCAAGGTGATTATGGAACTGGCAAAACCGGACCTGGACCTGGTCTATGCGGCAGGTTGGAAAAAACCGGAACGTTTTGTCGTGAAAGCTGCTGATAATGTTACCGATTTGTATGGGGTGATGTGGAAACCGTCCAACTTTGATCCGGAAAAGAAATATCCGATTATTTCAGTCGTTTATCCCGGACCTTATTTTGGATTTGTACCTACAAGTTTTACGTTGGATGATAGTTATTGTACTCGTATGGCGCAGCTTGGTTTTATTGTAATTACAGTAGGACATAGAGGTGATACGCCGATGCGTGGTAAAGCATACCACCGTTATGGTTATGGCAATATGCGTGATTATCCGCTGGCAGATGATAAATATGCGATTGAACAGTTAGCTCAACGTCATGCGTTTATTGACGGTAAGAAAGTAGGTATTTATGGGCACTCTGGTGGTGGATTTATGGCTGCGGCTGCTATTTGCACTTATCCGGACTTTTATACGGCTGCTGTCTCTTGTTCCGGTAACCATGATAATAATATCTACAATCGGGGTTGGGGAGAGTGTTATAATGGTGTGAAAGAAGTGGAAAAGATAGTGAAAGACAGTTTAGGTAATGAGACGAAAGAATACGAATATAAGTTTAGCGTGAAGTCGAATGCGGAAATTGCCAAGAACTTGAAAGGCCACCTGATGCTTGTGACAGGAGACATGGACAAGAACGTCAATCCAGCGCACACTTATCGTATGGCTAAGGCGCTGATTGAAGCCGGTAAAGACTTTGATATGTTGGTGATTCCGGGGGCTGGTCATGGGTATGGTTCTGCTGATCAGTATTTTGAAAGGAAAATGTATCGCTTCTTTGCCAAACATTTACTGGGTGATGCTCGTGCAGATTGTTGGGAAGATATAAACCGTAGTAAATAAGACAATAAACTATATGAAGAACTCTTTCTTTAGCTATTTGTGTTTGGCAGTTGTGCTGCTATCATACACCTCTGCCGGAGCACAACAAAAAGCGAAAGATCAGCCTGCGGAACAACAGTCTCATTTATTGAAACCGTTGGATATAGCAGCTTGTATGTCGTGGAAGCGTGTCGAATCACCAGATATTTCCCCGACAGGGCGATGGGTGACTTATCGCATTGCTCCGATGGAATATAATTCGGATGATAAGGAGTCGAAGATATTGCATCTGTTTGATTCGCGTACACGAAAAGAAATAGTATTGCCTGATGTCGAACAGATCCAATATTATGATGCAGACCGGGCTGTTTATTACGAACAGGCGGATACTGCCGGAAATATGAAGACCATATTGATGTCGTTACCTTCCGGAGTGAAGACGGAGTGGACGTATAAAGAATCTTTCTGCCCTGTGGAAGGGGTTCCTTATTCGGTGTCTGTGAGCAATGTACCGGAAGATACGGTCAACCATATTCCGTCTTTCGATTGTTTGGTGGTACGTCACCTTAAGACTGGAACTGCATTTCAGATTGATAGTATAGGCTATTATACGTTGTATAATCAGAATCGTTCGATTCTTTTTATTCGTAAACAAGCCAAAGGAAATGCTTTGTGTTATGGCCCGTTGGTAGGTCCCTACCGGACTATTTATCAAAGTTCTGTCAAGAAAGGACTTTCTTCTTTCAGTCTTGACAAAGAACAGATGACCGGAGAGTTTACTGTGAAGGATTCATTATGGTATAATTTCTCCTTGAAGAATAATACTTGCGACCTTGTATTCGATCGTAAGGAGATTGTCATTCCTGCGGGAATGGAACTTGTCCGGGCTAGTCTGTCAAGTAGCCAGAAGTTTCTGACAATGGAACTCAGACCTTATCAGGAGAAAGTAAATAAAGATAAGAAAGAAGAGGAAATAAAGCCGGATAAGAGTTTTGAACTGGAGTTGTGGACCTGGGATGAATATGAAGTACCTACTTTGCAGACTCGTAGCCGTTATTCCCATCCTCAATATTCGAAATATATCTATGACATTGCTTCCCAAAAATTGACGGAAGTAGCTCCCGGATATGCTGATTTGTTGGAGCCGGACCGTGCGGAAGAGATTCATTATGTGCTTTATACGGACGAAACGCCTTATCGTTCGCAGAAAGACTGGCTTAATGAAATGCCGTTTGATATCTATTCTGTGAATGTACATACGGGAGAAAAGCAATTGGTAGGACGTAGCTACCGGACAAGACCGAGGTGGTCGATGAATGGCAAATGGGCTGTGATGTATGATCCTATTGCACAGGTATGGAATAAGTTTGACGGAAAAACGGGTGAGGTTACCGATATTTCAACAGCTATTGGGTATCCGATATTTGAGGAAGCTTATGACAAACCAAATCCTGCACCTGCTTATGGTATTGCTGGTTGGACTGCTGATGGTAATAATGTGTTGATTTATGATGCTTATGACTGGTGGAAGATCGATTTGACCGGAGAACGTCAGCCGGAATGTATAACTAAGGGGTATGGTCGCAAAAATCAGAGATCTATCCGTAAAATGACCAGCAATATTGACAAAGAAGTATTCAATCCGGATGAGACGGTTATAGTCAGCGTATGGGATGAAAACACTATGGATGAAGGTATTTATTCACTTGACATGAAAGGTCGCTTGAAGAAGCTCGCAGAAGGCCCTTATATCTATTCAATTCATCGTTTTTCTGACAATCAGAAGTATTGTATCTGGAATCGTCAGAATATATCAGAATTCCGTGATCTGTGGTGGAGTAAATCGGATTTCTCTGATCCAATTCGTATAACGAACGCTAATCCTCAACAAAGCGAATACAAATGGGGTACTGCAAAGTTAGTGGAATGGACTAATTATGAGAATAAGCCTAACAAGGGAATACTTTACTTGCCGGAAGATTATGACGCTAAGAAAGAATATCCTGTTCTGGTACAGTTCTATGAAACACATTCCGGAGGGCTGAACACTTATCATGCTCCAATGTTGAGTAGTGCAATGGCGGATGTGATGTACTTTGTTAGTAATGGGTATATTGTATTTATGCCGGATGTGCATTTCACCATAGGAACACCGGGACAGAGTAGTTATGATGCAGTAGTAAGCGGTACGAAATACTTGATAGAGCAGGGGATAGCGCATCCGGGAAAGATAGGTCTTCAGGGACATAGTTGGTCAGGTTTCCAAACTAGTTATCTGGTGACGAAGACGGATATATTCGCTTGTGCTAATATCGGGGCTCCTATTACTGATATGGTAACCGGTTATTTGGGTATTCGTGGTGGAAGCGGTTTGCCGCGTTATTTCATGTATGAAGAATGGCAAAGCCGTATGGGAAAGAGTTTGTGGGAAGCCAAAGATAAGTATTTGGCAAGTTCTGCTATCGTGGAAGCGGATAAAATACATACTCCATTATTAATTTGGCATAATGATAAGGATGAGGCTGTTGCCTACGAACAAGGTCGTGCACTTTATTTAGCTATGCGTCGTTTACAACGTCCGGCATGGCATCTTAATTACAAAGGTGAAGGGCATTTTCTTGGTAATCAGGCTGCACAGAAAGACTGGACTATCCGGATGAAACAGTTCTTTGATTATTATCTGAAAGGAACAAAAGAACCGCGTTGGATGAAAGAGGGTATTCATTTGAGAGAACGCGGAATTGATCAGAAATATGATTTACTAGAAAAATAAATTAAAATGAAGAAACTATTAATGACAGTTATGGTTCTGTCTTGCTTTGCATTCAGCAGCTATGGACAGAAAGTGGAGAAACAAATTATTGGTAAATGGTGTAATCCTTATACCTATGAATCTACAGGGGAACTCAAAGGGTTTGAGTTTAAAAAAGGCGGTAAATGTTCTGCTATCAATGTACCGTCTTTAGATCTTAGAACATGGAAGATCGACAACGGCTATTTGATTATAGAAGGATTTAGTAAAGAAGACAACGGAAAAGTAGAAGTGTATAAAACACGTGAACGTATTGGTTATGTAACATCAGATTCATTGGAATTGGTTGTTCAGGAAGCACAGCCGCGGTTGGCCTTTCTGTATCTGAATATGAAATCAATCAAGAAATTGGTTACTCCAGAAGTGACCCCTGATAAGAAGTAATAAATCTCTCTCTTAAATAATTTAGTGTTTAAATTAGCATTACGTTGCTAATGAAAACGCCTCGTCGTAGTGATTACGATGAGGCGTCTTTGTTTTACAGTATTTATACAGGGATATTCAGTAAATGTTCCTCTTTCTAAAAAATCAAGAGAAAAGCTTTGCTTTACGTGAGCTTTTCTCTTGATT
>NZ_JAJKHN010000043.1:0-54810 GCF_020982715.1 Bacteroides sp. 1_1_30 | reverse complement strand
ATTCCTGAAGGCAAGAACAAGCTTAAAGAAGCAACAGGATCAATCGTTTGGGAAGAGGATGTTTTCATGATGCAAAAATAAGAATTTTAACGCAATCCCCCAAGGTTTCAGACTGAGCCATTTTAACGCAATCCCCCAAGTTTTCAGACTGAGCCGTTTTCAGACTGAGCCGCATTTCCGTACCGGAATGAATTAATTTTTAGGGATATGCCGCCGTTTCATAATCTTAGCGGTCTAAAGTAAAACAAAAAAAAGAGAATCTAATTTCTCAGATTCTCTTTGGAGAGCGGAAGACGGGGCTCAAACCCGCGACCCTCAGCTTGGAAGGCTAATGCTCTATCAACTGAGCTACTTCCGCAATTTTTGTGGGCAAAGATGGATTCGAACCACCGAAGTCGAAAGACAGCAGATTTACAGTCTGCCCCATTTGGCCACTCTGGTATTTGCCCTTTTTTGCTTTTGAGGAGGTTTGTTTCTCAATTGCGGTGCAAAGATACAACTATTTATTTAAACTCCAAACAAAATCGATCATTTTTATTGCAGTAATTGCACATTCGTCTCCTTTGTTACCCAGTTTGCCACCGGCACGATCCTCTGCTTGCTCCATTGTATTTGTGGTAATTAATCCGTAAATAACTGGTATATCGCCAGTTGCGTTTAATTCGGTAATTCCCTGGGTTGCTCCCATACAAACATAATCAAAATGTGGAGTATCTCCTTTAATTACGCAACCAATTGCAATAATTGCATCAAGATCGCAATTTTCCATCATTTGATTGGCGCCAAAAGTTAGTTCGAAACTTCCCGGTACAGTTTTTACCAGAATATTTTCGTCTTTTGCTCCATGTTTTTTTAATGTATCGACTGCGCCTTTCAGTAAAGCACCGGTAATATTGAAGTTCCATTCGGATACGACAATGCCAAATTTCATTGCTTCTGCATTCGGAACGGAATTGAAATCATATTCGGATAAGTTATGGTAAGCTGTTGCCATAGTAAATTAAAAGTTGAGAATTATAAAATGAAGTTTGAAAGTATGGGAAATTAAGAAGAAAGGCACGGATTTCACGGATTCCACGGTTTTAATAGATAATCCGCTTAATCCGGTGTAATCCGTGCCTCGATCTCCTTATATAATAAGGTATTATTTTTTCATCAATTTAGCCTGTTCGATATATTTGTCGATGTCCATAGCTTGATAAGACTGGAAGTATTTATCCTTGATCTTAGTGTAAGCGTTTACTGCATCGTCATATTTTCCTTGTTTTACCAGGATTTCTCCGGCTTGTATCAGGAAAATCGGGCTTAATGTGTTGTTGTCAGCTTTGTCTGCTGCCGACAGTAAAGTAGAGGCAGCTTTGTCCAGTTGGCCAAGTTGTGCATAGCAGTTACCTGCAGCACCCAAGATTGCCGGAGCAACCATTTGGTCTTTTCCATTGAAGCTATCTAGCATCTTCACTGCTTCTTCATATTTGCCAAGTTGTGCGTAGCAAATACCAGCATAAGCTTTTGCCAAATTAGCAGCTTTTGTTCCGCTGTACTCATCAGCTACTTTCAGGAAACCTGTGTAACCGATGCTGTCACCGTTTAAAGCCTGTTCAAAAGCATCCTGTTCAAAGTATTCCTGTCCTTTGAAAAGAGCTGCTTGTGCTTTTTCTTCACGTGGTTCAGCATAGAGGTTTTTGTACATGATAAAACCTGCTACAATAATAATCACAGCAACAACACCGCCAATAATTGCGTTTTTGTACTTGATAAGAAATGCTTCCGATTGTGTCAGTGCATCTTCTACGTTCAGATGTTCGTTCTGATTCTTTTGTTCTGCCATTTTATATGATTCTTTTTGTTATTATTCACAGTTTGATATTTCGACTCGCAAAAGTAGTTTTTTTATATCTACAAACGAAATTTAGAAGCATCTTTTTTTGTTTTACACCCGAAAACCACGAAAATCTTGCTACTTTTGTGAACAAATTAACGTGTGCACAATGATACTGAAACGAATATCTATATTAAATTATAAGAATCTGGAAGAGGTGGAGCTGGGATTCTCTGCCAAACTGAATTGTTTTTTTGGACTGAATGGGATGGGGAAGACGAATCTGCTGGATGCAGTGTATTTCTTATCCTTCTGTAAAAGTTCCGGCAATCCGATTGATTCGCAGAATATTCGTCATGAACAAGACTTCTTTGTCATCCAGGGTTTCTATGAAGCGGAGGACGGAACTCCTGAAGAGATTTATTGTGGAATGAAACGCCGTTCGAAGAAACAATTTAAACGGAATAAGAAAGAATATAGTCGTTTCTCGGATCACATCGGCTTCCTGCCTTTGGTGATGGTTTCACCTGCCGATTCTGAATTGATAGCCGGAGGGAGTGATGAACGTCGCCGGTTTATGGATGTAGTGATTTCGCAGTATGATAAAGAATATCTTGAAGCACTGATACGGTATAATAAAGCATTGGCGCAGCGTAACACATTGCTGAAGAGTGAGTTCCCGGTGGAGGAAGAATTGTTTCTTGTATGGGAGGAAATGATGTCTCAAGCCGGTGAAATCGTTTTCCGGAAGCGTGAAGCGTTTATCCGGGAGTTTATTCCTATTTTCCAATCTTTCTATTCTTTTATTTCGCAGGATAAAGAGGCTGTGGGATTATCTTATGAGTCTCATGCACGGGATGCTTCTTTGTTGGAAGTGTTGAAGCAGAGCAGGGAGCGGGATAAGATAATGGGGTTCTCTTTGCGGGGGATTCATAAGGATGAGTTAAATATGCTGTTGGGCGAATTTCCGATAAAGAAAGAAGGCTCGCAGGGACAGAATAAGACATATCTGGTGGCGTTAAAACTGGCACAGTTTGATTTCTTGAAACGTACGGGCAGAACTGTTCCTTTATTATTATTAGATGATATTTTTGATAAACTGGATGCTTCCCGCGTAGAGCAAATAGTGAAGTTAGTGGGCGGAGACAATTTCGGGCAGATATTTATAACGGATACGAACCGGGGGCATCTGGACCGTATTTTACATAAGGTAGGTAGTGATTATAAGATATTTCGTGTAGAAGAGGGTACAATTCAAGAAATGGAGGCTGACGATGAAGCGCAATGATGCCGAACAAATAGGAAAACTGATTCAACAGTTTCTTCGTCAGGAGAGTTTGGAGTCTCCGCTGAACGAACAAAGACTGTTGGATGCCTGGCCTCAAGTCTTAGGACCGGCGGCGGCTTATACCAGCAATCTTTATATTCGTAATCAGACATTGTATGTGCATCTTACTTCTGCTGCTCTCCGGCAGGAGTTGATGATGGGGCGTGAGGTATTGGTGCGCACACTCAATCAGAGAGTCGGTGCTATGGTTATTACAAACATTATTTTTCGTTGAGGAAAGGGATTCTGTCTATAACCTTTATACCCAGCTTGCGAAGTGTTTCGGTTGCACGGCTGTAATAAAAAGGATTTTCCAGATATTGATTATTGTGAGCATCTACACCGATGATAGCGGTACAACCTTCATGGGCGGCTACTTTCCAGAAATCCGGGTAAGGAATGGTGGTGATTCCATGAATGTCATTATACTCTTCATAACCAAGATTATATTCCAACGGTAGGTTTAACCGTGCTGCTGTCCGGCAGATATGTCTGCTGACCAGTTTGCAATGATGATCGAATTCCGGGTAGGAACGCATGAATAAATCCGGATGGGCAAGGTAGGCAAATAGTCCGCTTTCCATCCCTTCAATAGCACTCTCTTCGTAGAGCTCGAGCATGTCTACCGAATCTGTATTCCGGCCGAAATAGGGAAACTTCTCATCTGTATGAAAATGGTGATTTCCGAAGATGATGTAATCCAGCTTATATTCTTTGATGATTCCTTTTAACCAGTGTATATATTCAGGAAAGTATTCACATTCCAATCCTATTTTTATACTGATTTGATTCTTGTATTTTTCTTGTAGCGAACGGAGGCTTTCCACATACCCCGGCAACTCTTCAGGGAGCATGCGGATGTCGGAGATATAATTGGTGTGGTATTTCCACGGAGTGTGGTCTGAAAAGCCTATTTCTTGATAGCCGCCTTTGATGGCACTTAAAACAAATTCTTCGTCACTCCCTGTCGCATGATGGCAGCGGGTGGTATGGGTGTGATAATTCGTCTTCATTGATTGTTATAATTATATCCATGCGGACGTCGAATGATTCCGCAGGAACTTCTTCTACTAATTGAAATGGGAAACAAATCCCAGCTTTGTAAGCTGTTGGTATGCGTGGCAAGAGGCGGTCGTAGTATCCTTTTCCTCGTCCCAAACGATTACCTTTTGCGTCGAAAGCGACTCCGGGAACGACGATGAAATCGATGGCTGCATAGTCTGTGAATGCTTCCCCGGTTGGTTCTTCTATACCATAGACACCGCAAATTGACATATTTTCAGGCCCGGTATATATCCGAAGCTCCAAATCATCGCCTACCACTACGGGGAGCAAGATTCGTTTCTTATTGCTCCATTTTCGGATAAACTCATGTGTGTCTACTTCGTCATTTAGCGAATGGTACAGTAGTACGGTATTGGCCGCCCTGAAAGCCGGGTGGGCTTCAAGGGCGGTCAGTATGTTAGCTGATTGCAGCTTTCGCATAGTCGAATCCGCGTGCTGGGTCTTCAGTAATGCTATACGCTTGCGCAGTTCTTTTTTTCTTTCCATCTTTTTTGTCCTTCGTCACTTCTTCCTCTTCAACGGCTACCGGAGCTTTTGGGAAAGCTTCTCCTTTTTCGAGTATCTCAATGCCTTTAATGACGGTAGCATCTGTCTTGTTAAAATATTGAAGATAAGCTTCCAGTCCAAGCATATTGTAGATGATGTTACCAAAGAGGTTCTTCTCCAAAAGTTTGTATGACTTCTGAATGAGGATATTTCTTCTTTTCACTCCTTTGCTGTCGGCAAAACGGACAAACTGTTCTACCAATCCCTGATGACGAAGATAATTCAGCAATTCTTCCTCTGTTTCATATTGGCTAAGTTTCTTCCGGTTATTGTCGGTGTACTGGAATGTGAATTGAATAGTCAGTCCCCGGTTGATAACAGTAGAAAGATAAGAGGTGACTCCCGTTGTATCTTGCGGTACGAATATATCCGGCATGATACCACCACCGCCATAAACAGTACGTCCCAGGCTGGTGTTATAGCGTTCGCTCTCATTCTGCTTGATACTGTCGCGTGAGAAAAATTCCCCATGTTCGTAACGGGTATATAAATCCAGTTCGTAGTTACGATCTTTA
Organism: Bacteroides sp. 1_1_30; assembly: GCF_020982715.1. NCBI lineage: Bacteria > Pseudomonadati > Bacteroidota > Bacteroidia > Bacteroidales > Bacteroidaceae > Bacteroides > Bacteroides sp. 1_1_30. The sequence goes on along the minus strand of NZ_JAJKHN010000043.1, from coordinate 49,538 downwards.
CCGCTTTCGTATGGGCGTTGGATGCAGCGTCCGGATGGAGTGTAGTAGCGGGCGATTGTCAGGCGGATAGCCGAACCATCACTGAAGTCGATCGGTTGTTGCACAAGCCCCTTACCAAAGGAACGGCGTCCTACAACTGTACCCCGGTCGTTATCCTGAATAGCTCCGGTGAAGATTTCACTGGCAGAAGCAGAACCTTCGTCAATCAATACGACGAGTGGCATTTTCTGACAGCTACCTGTGCCGTTGGCGAATTCTTCTGCACGTGGATATTTACGGCCTTGAGTGTATACGATTAATTTGCCTTCGGGCAGGAACTCATTCACCATGCGGATGGCAGCCTCCATATATCCTCCGGTGTTACCGCGGAGGTCAATGATTAGACCTTTGCATTTTTTATGGTTGAGTTGTGCCAGTGCATTCAACAATTCTACATGACTGGTACGACCGAATTTGCTGACTTTCACGTAACCTATGTCATCGTTTAGCATATAAGCTGCATCAACGGTATTTTGAGGAATGTCTCCACGGGTAATGTTGAAATGCAATAAGTCTTTTTCTCCTGTTCGTTTGATTCCTAATTTCACTTGTGAACCTTTCGGACCTTTCAGAGTGCGCATAGCCCGTTCGTTAGTTACTTTCTTACCGACAAACAAACTGTCGTCCACGGTAACAATACGGTCGCCCGCCATCAATCCTATCTTTTCAGAAGGGCCACCCTGAACGACTGCATTCACATGAATGGTGTCGTTCTGTATGGTAAACTGGATACCGATTCCGCTAAAGCTACCTTCCAGTTCCGAGTTGACTTCTTCGAGATTTTGAGCAGGGATATAAGTTGAATGTGGATCTAATTCGGCCAGAATCTGCGGCATGGCTTTTTCCACTAAATCGGCCATGTTTACGGTGTCGACATATTGATCGTCTACAATGCGTAACAATGCGTTTAGCTTATTGGAGGAACCGTTGATAATACCCAAACGGTTGCCGGCAAAATGCTTGGCATAAAATGTACCGATAAGAATCCCGACTACCACGCTGACTGCTATGATGACAGGTGTAAAACGTGAAGAGTTTTTTGTACTCATGTCTATTCCTTTTTTAAAACGTTCGTCTTCTTATTTATTCGGAGAGGAATGGTTATCTAATTCTGTGTAGATAACTTCGATTCCCGCCCGTTTTAATAACTCAATTCCATCTTCCAGGCGATAATGTTCGGAGTAAACTACCCGTTTGATTCCTGCCTGTATGATTAACTTCGCACATTCGATGCAAGGAGAGGCGGTGACGTACATGGTAGCACCATCGCTACTGTTGTTTGAACGTGCTATTTTGGTAATGGCATTTGCTTCCGCATGCAGAACGTATGGTTTTGTCAGATTGTTTTCATCTTCGCATACATTCTCAAAACCGGAAGGCGTTCCGTTATATCCATCGGAGATAATCATTTTATCTTTAACAATTAAAGCTCCTACTTTACGGCGTTGGCAATAGGAATTTTCAGCCCATATACTGGCCATGCGTATATAACGTTTGTCAAGTTCTAATTGTTTCTTTTCAGTGTCCATGTTGTTTACTATTTATTACTAACTACCCGGAAAACCATACGGAAAGTTTGTTTACCGGATGCCGGTTTGTATAAAAGGTATAAGTTATTACTATCTCCTTCGTAAGATGTAGCAGCATTAAGCCCCTCTATAAAATTTCTGGCGAGTTGGTCGTTACCATAATTACCTGCAGTGGTAACAGTAGCTTTAAAGCTGTTGTTTTTGGCATTGGCGCTCCATTTTCCTTCAAAAGTACTGGTTGCAATGACAGTTCCTTTTATATTTCCGTTCATAACATCTCCATCTACTGTACCATCAAATACGATATTGTATGTACCATTCTTATTAAGCTCTTTGATACTTGCTTTTTCTTGTTCCTCATTCTCCCAAAAACCAAACATCTCATGACCTCCATCCACAGTGATATAATTTAGTTTCCACGTTTTTCCTGTAAAGATAGCGGCTACATCGTCCGAATCATTACACCCTGAAAATAAAGGAAGCAATAGTAATAATCCTACTATTTTATAGATATTCTTCTTCATACGGTTATGTTTAATACTTAATACCTTATACTTAATACTTATTTCTTTATCCCATTTCTGATTAATAAAGCATCAATACTTGGTTCCTGCCCGCGGAAACGTTTATAAAGTACCATTGGATGTTCCGTTCCTCCTTTCGACAGAATATTATTGCGGAACGAGTCTGCAACTTCCTGATTGAATATTCCTTTTTGCTTGAACAATGAGAAAGCGTCAGCATCCAGTACTTCCGCCCATTTATAACTATAGTATCCGGCAGCATATCCACCAGCAAAGATATGGGAAAACTGCGTACTCATGCAAGCTTCCGGTACAACCGGCAATATTTGTGCATCCTTCCAGGCTTCCTGTTCATAAGCTTTCACGTCTCCTTCAAAAGGAGTATTACGAGTATACCACGCCATATCAAGTAAACCGAAACTTAGTTGCCGCAGACAAGCATAAGCAATATTAAAATTAGAAGCGTCTATAAGACGTTTTATTAATTCATCCGGTAAAACTTCTCCTGTCTGATAATGACGGGCAAATGTATTGAGGAAATCTTTCTCTATGGCGAAGTTCTCCATAATCTGCGAAGGAAGCTCCACAAAGTCCCAATATACATTGGTTCCGCTTAAACTTCTGTAGGTGGAATTGGCAAACATACCATGCAGGCTATGTCCGAACTCATGCAAGAATGTTTCTACTTCATTGAATGTTAATAAAGCAGGCTTATTCTCGGTTGGCTTGGTAAAGTTCATCACAACGGATACATGCGGACGGCTGTTTTCGCCAGTCTTTTTATCTATCCATTGGTCTTTGTAACTCGTCATCCAAGCTCCGGCGCGCTTACCTAAACGCGGGTGGAAGTCAGTATATAAGACGGCTAAGAATTTTCCGTCTTTATCAAATACTTCAAAGGCTTCCACTTCTTTATGGTAAACCGGAATCTCTGTATTTTTCCGGAAAGTAATTCCATATAACTTTTCAGCTAGTCCAAACACTCCTTTTTTCACTTGTTCCAATTCGAAGTAAGGACGGAGCATTTCTTCATTGATATTGAATTTTTTGTCTTTCAGTTTGTTTGAGTAATAACTCCAGTCCCAAGGCATTACAACGAAATCATCTCCCTGCTCTTCGCGGGCCAGTTCTTGTATTTCTTTGTATTCTTGTTGTGCGGTAGGAGCGTATGCTTCCAGCAGTTGGTTGAGCAGTTTGTATACAGACTCACTGTTTTCAGCCATTCTTTTCTTTAGCGTGTATTCCGCATAATCTTTGTATCCCAATAGCTGGGCTATTTTCATACGTGTATTAGCTATATTTTTTACGATATCGATATTATTGAATTCGTTATCGTGCGTACATTTTGTATTGTAAGCCATATACAATTTCTGGCGTAAATCACGGTTGTCGGAATACGTCATGAAAGGAACGTAGCTTGGAGCATGAAGCGTGAACGCCCATCCTTCTTTTTCTTCGCTCTTGGCTGTTTCAGCAGCAGCTTCTATGATAATTTCGGGTAATCCGGCGAGACTTTCCTTTTTTGTCAATAGCATCTGATAGGCATTTGTTTCTTTCAGATTGTTTTCACTGAAAGTAAGCGTCAGTTTACTCAACTCGTTAGTCAGGCGGCGGTACTCTTCCCGCGCTTCTCCTTCCAAATTGGCACCATGACGAACAAAACTGTTGTATGCATTTTCCAGTAACTGTTTTTGTTCCTGTGTCAGTTGCAAAGTCTCTTTTTGGTTATACACTTCTTTCACACGTGCGAATAACTTTTCATTCAGTGTGATATTATTGCTGTGTTCACTAAGCAACGGCATAATCTTTTGAGCGAGTTCTTGCAGATCGTCATTCGTTTCTGCGCTCAACATATTACCGAAGACGGCAACTACTTTATCCAGTAATTCCCCTGATGCTTCGAAAGCTTCTATCGTATTGCTAAAATCAGCCTTTTCCGGATTCTGTATGATAGCCTCTATTTCAGCATTTTGCAGCTTGATTCCTTCGAGGATAGCAGGCTCATAATGTTCAGTTTCAATCCGGTCGAACGGCACGGTTCCGTGCGGCGTATGGTATTGCCCGTAGAAAGGATTCTGGGCGTTTGTTATATTGCTCATAGTGCAAACTAGTATCAATGTTATTAATAATCTCTCCATAGAAGTACAAAGCTACTAAAATTGTCGCTTATTCGACGGATAACACGTTGCTTTTTAACAATATATAAAATGAAATGTATAAAAAAACCGCTACGGTTTCCCGCAGCGGTTTTCTATATGGTTCAAGCTTCTAATTAAGCGTTAACTGATGCCATGTGAGCGATCAAGTCAAGAACTTTGTTAGAGTAACCGATTTCGTTGTCATACCAAGATACAACTTTAACGAAAGTATCAGTCAAAGCGATACCTGCTTTAGCGTCGAAGATAGAAGTACGAGCGTCACCTAAGAAGTCAGAAGAAACTACTGCATCTTCAGTGTAACCCAGGATACCTTTCAATTCGCCTTCAGAAGCTTCTTTCATTGCAGCGCAGATTTCAGCGTAAGTAGCCGGTTTAGCCAAGTTAACTGTCAAGTCAACTACAGATACGTCCAAAGTCGGAACACGCATAGACATACCAGTCAATTTGCCGTTCAATGCAGGGATTACTTTACCTACAGCTTTAGCAGCACCAGTAGAAGAAGGGATGATGTTGCCAGAAGCAGCACGACCACCTCTCCAGTCTTTCATAGAAGGACCGTCAACTGTTTTCTGAGTAGCAGTTGTAGAATGAACTGTAGTCATCAAACCGTCAAGGATACCGAACTTGTCGTTCAATACTTTAGCGATAGGAGCCAAACAGTTAGTAGTACAAGAAGCGTTAGATACAAATTGAGTACCTTTTACGTATGTTTTTTCGTTTACACCGCAAACGAACATCGGAGTGTCATCTTTAGAAGGAGCTGACATTACAACATATTTTGCACCAGCTTCGATGTGAGCCTGAGCTTTGTCTTTGCTCAAGAACAAACCTGTAGATTCAACAACGTATTCTGCACCTACTTCGTTCCATTTCAAGTCAGCCGGATTTCTTTCAGCTGTGATACGGATAGCTTGACCGTTAACGATCAATTTGCTGTTTTCAACATCTGCTTCGATAGTACCGTCGAATTGACCGTGCATTGTATCATACTTCAGCATGTAAGCCAAGTAATCAACCGGGCAAAGGTCATTGATACCTACGATTTGAATATCGTTTCTTGTCATTGCAGCGCGGAAAACGAAACGTCCGATACGTCCGAATCCATTAATACCTACTTTAATCATTTTGTTTAAACTTTTAAGGGTTTTATAATATTTGTTCAAATATCTCTCTACCTCCGCACTTGTTTTATTTTCAAATGCGGTGCAAAATTACAAAAATGTTTTTATATTCGCGCATTAAATTCACATTAAATATTGAAAAAAGATGGGAAAGAGTACATTTTTACAGGACTTTAAGGCGTTTGCCATGAAAGGTAACGTCATAGACATGGCTGTCGGTGTTGTTATTGGTGGTGCGTTTGGAAAAATCGTATCATCATTGGTTGCTAATGTTATTATGCCTCCGATTGGTTTATTGGTTGGCGGTGTGAACTTTACGGATTTGAAATGGGTGATGAAAGCGGCAGAGATCGGTGCCGACGGTAAGGAGATAGCTCCGGCTGTAACATTGGATTATGGCCAGTTTCTGCAGGCCACCTTTGATTTTCTGATTATCGCTTTTGCTATATTTTTATTTATACGTTTGATTACGAAACTGACAACTAAAAAACAGGCAGAAGTAGCGGCTGCTCCTCCAACTCCTCCTGCGCCAACGAAAGAAGAAGTTTTGTTGACGGAGATACGTGATTTGCTGAAAGAAAAAAATAATTGATTCTAATTAAAATGAAGGAGATTTCAGGTGTAAACTTGTGAATCTCCTTTATTTTTCTCTTCATTATTAATATAGATTGCGTACTTTTTTCTACTTTTGCAACTCAATTTATTCAAAATCCAACCATTGATATGCAGGAAAAAATAATAATTCTTGATTTCGGTTCGCAGACAACACAGCTCATAGGTCGCCGTGTACGTGAATTGGATACGTATTGTGAAATCGTTCCTTATAACAAGTTTCCTAAAGAAGACCCGACTATTAAAGGAGTCATTCTCTCCGGAAGCCCTTTTTCGGTTTACGATAAAGATGCTTTCAAAGTAGATTTGAGTGAAATTCGTGGTAAATATCCGATATTGGGTATTTGTTATGGTGCACAGTATCTGTCATATACCAATGGCGGAAAAGTGGAACCGGCCGGAACGCGTGAGTATGGACGTGCTCATTTGGCTTCTTTCTGCAAAGGTAATGTACTGTTTAAAGGAGTGCGTGAGGAGTCGCAGGTGTGGATGAGTCATGGAGATACGATTACTGCTATTCCTGATAATTTCAAGAAAATAGCTTCAACAGATAAAGTAGAGATTGCTGCTTATCAGATAGAAGGGGAGCAGGTATGGGGTGTTCAGTTCCATCCGGAAGTATTCCATAGTGAAGACGGAACTCAAATCCTGAAGAACTTTGTGGTAGATGTTTGCGGCTGCAAGCAAGACTGGTCGCCGGCTTCTTTTATTGAGAGCACGGTTGCCGAACTGAAAGAACAGTTGGGTGATGATAAGGTTGTTCTCGGTTTGAGTGGTGGAGTCGATTCATCGGTTGCGGCAGTGCTGCTGAATAAAGCTATCGGCAAGAACTTGACTTGTATCTTTGTAGATCATGGTATGCTGCGTAAGAATGAGTTCAAGAATGTGATGAAAGACTACGAATGTCTTGGTTTGAATGTGATTGGCGTTGATGCCAGCGAAAAGTTCTTTACGGAACTGGCTGGTGTGGCCGAACCGGAAGCTAAACGTAAGATTATAGGTAAGGGTTTCATTGATGTGTTCGATGTAGAAGCTCATAAGATAAAAGACGTGAAATGGCTGGCTCAAGGTACAATCTATCCGGATTGCATCGAGTCATTGTCTATCACGGGTACAGTGATTAAGAGCCATCATAATGTAGGTGGACTTCCTGAAAAGATGAATCTGAAATTGTGTGAGCCACTTCGTTTGTTGTTTAAGGATGAAGTTCGTCGGGTAGGTCGTGAGTTGGGTATGCCGGAACATCTGATTACCCGCCATCCGTTCCCGGGACCGGGGCTGGCAGTGCGTATTCTGGGTGATATTACTCCTGAAAAAGTACGTATCCTGCAGGATGCTGACGATATTTTTATTCAGGGATTGCGTGACTGGGGATTGTATGATAAAGTATGGCAGGCAGGAGTTATCTTGTTGCCAGTACAGTCTGTAGGCGTGATGGGAGATGAACGTACGTACGAAAGAGCAGTTGCTTTACGTGCTGTGACATCTACAGATGCCATGACAGCCGACTGGGCGCATCTGCCTTATGAATTTATGGGTAAGGTATCGAATGATATTATTAATAAGGTGAAGGGAGTGAACCGTGTAACCTATGATATCAGTTCTAAACCACCAGCAACCATTGAGTGGGAATAATAACACTTTATAATCTAAAAATAGCCTCAATAGGAATTCCTGTTGAGGCTATTTTTATGATGAATAGGTCTTTTTATAATGAGCCAGTCCGTATCTATTCGCTTACCAGCTTCTGTGCATCCGGAATAAGAATCTCTTTCCGGCGTAATTCTAATAATCCTTTGTCTTGTAGCTCATTGAGTGCTTTTGAAGTATTCAGCCGGGTGTCATCTAAGTAGCGGGCAAGATCGTCCATCTTCATTTTGAATATCTTTTCTCCCTGAATCTTTTCACAATGCAACAGAAAAAAGCGAATGATTTTCTCTGTTAAATCCTGTGTCGGCTCTTCCCATAAGCGGGAGTAAAGATTTTGTGCCCGGTTACTTACGATATTCATATAGTTGAGCCGGAATATTTCATATTTGAACAGGTCGCTAAGTACAAATGCTTTGCTGATACTGACAGTATGCGCTTCTGTATGTGCCACATAAGCAGAAGTGTAATGGGTGTTCATGCCAAACAACGACTGTGGTTCCAGCAGGTAAGGTGCTTCCATCTGTTCAATGACGGTGTATATATTTTCTTTGGAATTTGTGACGATAGAAATCTCGCCTTTTAACAGGAAGCAGAGTTGTTTACACGGACTACCACTCTCAATGATAGTTTCTCCCACTTTATGCTTGATAAAGTGTAGCTTGACCTTATCCAGAATACTTGTGAAATCTTCATGACAAAGACCTTGAAATAAAGGCAATTGGAGCAAAGTGTCGAACATTGTTTCCATATGTTGTAATCTCTTGTTAATCGTACAAATTTACTCATAATACAACACGGCTGTCAATATCTGACCCTTCTTTTTGTTTTTTTTATTGTTTGAATGTATAAAAATAGAGTATATTTGCAGAAAAAAAGGAGGAAATTATGTTTGCAGGCTTCAATTGGCAACAGATGGTTAGTGCGTTTATCGTACTTTTTGCCGTGATAGACATTATCGGCTCTATACCTATTATAATTAACCTGAAAGAAAAGGGGAAAGATGTGAATGCAATGAAAGCTACCGTCATCTCTTTTGTTTTGCTGATCGGATTTTTCTATGCAGGAGATATGATGCTGAAACTCTTCCATGTAGATATCGAATCGTTTGCAGTTGCCGGTGCGTTTGTTATCTTCCTCATGTCTTTGGAGATGATTTTGGATATTGAGATTTTCAAAAATCAGGGTCCTATCAAAGAAGCTACTTTGGTGCCGCTTGTCTTTCCTTTGTTGGCAGGTGCCGGAGCTTTCACTACTTTGCTTTCTCTTCGGGCGGAATATGCCAGTGTTAATATCATTATAGCTTTAGTATTGAACATGATTTGGGTTTACTTTGTAGTGAGTATGACTGGTCGTGTAGAACGTTTCTTGGGAAAAGGTGGTATCTATATTATTCGTAAGTTTTTTGGTATCATCTTATTGGCTATTTCTGTAAGGTTGTTTACGGCCAATATAACGTTATTGATTGAAGCGTTGCATCGGTCTTGATTAATAATCTAATCTTTACTTGTTTTCTACTTGTTATTTTTGTATATTTGACGATTTTACTTATACTTTTCACTAGGGTGAGAAGAGCTTGTCATCGAGGTGAAAAGGGCTTCTCATTCGGGTGATAATGTCTCATCATTTTAGTGAGAGGTTACTGATGTTGGTAATAAACTACAAGGATGTTGGTGAGAAATGGTGAGGATGTCGGTGTCCTTATGAAGGAGAAACTAATATATAACCGTAAAGATGGCAGTACAATTTGAGTTTTATAAGAATCCTGGAACGGGAGAAGAAGGAGAGGAAGAGCAATATCATCCCCGAGTTGTTAACTTCAATTCTGTGAGTACTGAATATTTGGCAGCTGAAATTCATAGAGCTACAACGTTCGGTGAGGCAGAGGTTGAAGGCGTTCTGATGTCATTAAGTCATTTCATGAGCTCTCATCTTAAAAATGGTGAACGTGTACATTTGAAAGGGATAGGATATTTTCAGGTGACGTTGCAGACTACAGAACCGGTATATGATGTTAAGACACGTTCTGATAAAGTTTCTTTCAAAGCTATTCGTTTTCAGGCGGATAAAGAACTCAAAGGTGAATTATATGACATGCATATACAACGTTCGAAATGGAAGTGCCATTCGGCTGTCCTTTCAGAGGAAGAAATTGATCGGCGTTTGACGGAGTTTTTCACTATTCACCAAGTCTTGATTCGGCGTAATTTACAATCCATTTGCCAGTTTACTCAAATTATGGCATCGCGTCATATACAACGTTTGAAAGAACAAGGTAAAATAGAGAATATAGGAACTCGTTTTCAACCGATTTATGTGCCCAGATCCGGGTATTATGGAAAATAAACCATCCCTGATACTGGGTGGAGAGGCGTAAGTAGGGCCGGAAAATCATGATAGGGGGGCTGGATATGGGTATATTGGATGTAGATAAATATTTAATATGTGTCTTTGCATTACTTGAACGTCTCCTGTCATAGTTGCAGATAGATGGGAATTTCTTGTTTGTCATGAAAAGACCTCTGTTATTAAGTTAACCTTATTGTATATAAGTAAAAAGAAAAAATCACGGAACAATGAAACAAAAACGATATTTGTTGATCAGCCTTCTCATTTTCTGCTTGTTTGTAACATTGCAATGGGGCTATGCAAATACTACTATATTGTCCAATTATCGTTATGGACTTACCTTCAAAGCACATACTGTTAATCAGGATCAAAGAACAAGTCTTGATCTGACTCCGGATAGAAGTCTGCATCTGGGTAATAAGTTCTCGCTTAGTTTTGACATTAAGTTGAGAGAGGAATTGCATACTTATGGATATGTGTTTAGAATAATCTCCGACGATACTTCTTCTTGCTTGGATTTTATATCTTATCAACTACGATCCAAATTCAATTTTATATTGAACAAAGGTAGTTCGATTGTTGAGAATGTGGATTTTATAGACAGTACTCAAATAGTAAAGGATGAGTGGATTAAGATAAGGCTTGATTTCACAGAACAGGGGATTAAGATTTCGGTGAATGAGGCTACTCAAATGATGCGTCATTCTTTTAAAGACTTTAACAGTCTAAGTTTCTTATTTGGAAGCAATAGGCATCCAAAGTATTATACGACCGATGTTCCTCCCGTTAGTTTGCGTAACATTGAATTGTATAATCAGGATGGTAGAATAATACGATGCTGGAAGCTGGCCTTGCATAACAGAAAAGGAGAAACAATGGATGAAGTAGAGGCTCAACGTGCAATTGTTCAAAATGGCATTTGGGAAATAGATAGACATTATAACTGGCAGAAAGAGAAATCCCTGAAATTTGATAGTAAGAAGTTTCAATGTCAAAATCTTCAATTAGCTTATGATAGTATAGGTGGTAGGATATTTATGGTACTAAAAGAGAAGGTATTGGTCTACCATGTCGATAATAAACAGGTAGATACTCTATCAGTTGAAAAAGGAGAACCTTATTTTGGAGTATCCAGACAGGTTATTTATTCTGCTGCTACTGACGAGTTGATTTCCTATTCTACTGAACATCCTCTTTTAAGCAAATATAATTTTGCCACGCATGAATGGTCGATTCCTTCTACGTGGGAAGTGGACTCCAGACAGCATCATAATCGTATGATAGATCCGGAAACCAATCATTTGATCCTTTTTGGAGGATATGGACGCCATACTTATAATGCAGATTTTGTGGAAAAAGGTTTGAATGACGGAGATCAATGGCAAATTATTTCTTTGGATTCCTGTATCACTCCTCGGTATTTAAGTGCTATGGGCATTGAAGATAAAGACCACATTCTTATAATGGGCGGGTATGGAAGCCGTTCAGGAAAGCAGGAAGAGTCTCCACAGAATTACTATGATCTTTATCGGTTGAATATCCGGGATAAATCATGTTCTAAAGTGTGGTCTTTTTTTAATGAAGGCGAGCATTTTACGTTTAGTAATTCAATGATAATAGATACTGTCGCTGATAAGTTGTATGCTTTGGTTTATAATAATGATCGTTTCCATACCAATCTCAACTTGTGCAGTTTTGATATTTGTACCTCAAATCCACAATCCAAAATAGTAAGTGATTCTATCGAATATGATTTTCTGGATATTAAGTCTTATTGTGATTTATTTCTTTATCAAGACCAGATGTTGTATGCTTTTGTTGTTCAGGAGAAGATACCGGGTGAGGCAGTTTTAGATGTATATTCTTTAGTATATCCTCCTTTATCGTCAGATGAGATTTATATGGAAAAGAACAAAGATTGTCATTTTTCTACATGGGTTATCTATGGAAGCATTTTAATATGTCTGGTATTCTTCTTCTTCGTTATTGTATATGTCTACAAGAAAAAGAAAAGTAAAACAACTGGAGTTTCGATGACTATTTCCAAAGTGGAATATGGAGAACAAGAGATTGCTAAGCCATCTAACAGAAAAATATCTGCAATTTTACTTCTTGGTGGTTTTCAGGTCTTTGATAAACAAGGGAATAATATAACGGGTGAATTTACGCCTACTCTTAAATTACTTTTTCTTTTCCTATTGCTAAACTCCATCAAAGGTGGAAAGGGAACAACTTCACAAAGATTGGAAGAGACTTTTTGGTTTGATATGAGTAAAACGAGTGCAGCCAACAACCGTAGGGTTAATATCCGTAAACTTCGGCTAATTCTTGAGACGGTCGGGGAAGTACAGATTGTTAATAAAAATGATTATTGGTATATTGATATGGGTAAAGATACCCTATGTGATTATCATCAGGTATGCCAGATCTTAAATGCTTTTGAATTCTATAATTCTTCTAATAAAGAAATGATTGTCAACTTTGTAGAGTTGGCATCTTTGGGGGTGTTGCTGCCTAATGTAAGTACGGAATGGGTGGATGAATATAAATCGGAGTATTCTCATAACGTTATAGAACTACTTCTTTCTATCAGTGTTCGTGAAGAGATTGGGAAAGACAACAAACTATTGCTGAAAATAGCGGATATTATACTGATGCATGACTGTACGGATGAAGATGCTATTCGTATAAAGTGCAGGGCGTTATTTCTGTCTGGACAAAAAGGACTTGCTAAACAATGTTTTGATAAGTATTGTGCTGATTATAACCGTTTATTGAATACTTCTCCCGAATTTACATACGATGATGTGATTTGTGAGAGCTGATAGGTGGAATTTATTTTTTGAATGAAATAAATTTTGCATTAAAAGTGCATTAATGATTTCCCGGAAGTGGCTTTATTGCTTTCGGGTTCTTTTATTTTCTTCATAAGAGGGCAAAATATTTCTATTTTTTTCTCTTTGTTTATCAGGTACTTATATGGAATGTGATAAGAAAAATCATATTATTAATATGAAATTAATGTTGTGATAATGCCTCTCATATACTTTCGCAGTACCAATTAATCGCAAATCTATCGAGTTATGAAGTGTACTGATACCTCTTGAGTAGGTTCATGATTCATAGTGATCTATAATAGATGATTGATTGAACAATATATCAACTTAATTTATAATTTATGAAAGCACGCATTTGCAAAGAGAAGCACTGGAATGTGCATTTAAGGTTCTTTCTTGTGATGATGGGAGACTTACTGTTCTCAGTTTCTGTTCTTGCCCAAAGTAACCTGATAACGGGTAAAGTTATAGACAACGCCAGCGAACCGATTATTGGAGCCAGTATTCAATCTTCTGTGGTCGGGAAGGGAACTATCTCTAATATGAATGGAGATTTTTCCATTGAGGTTCCTGTCGGGACGGAATTAACTATTAGTTTTCTTGGTTACCGCACTCAAAAAATAAAAGTGTCTGATATGCGGTCTTTAGTTATCAAATTGCTGGAAGATACACAGGCGTTGGATGAAGTGGTAGTGGTAGGTTATGGAGTTCAGAAAAAAGAGAGTTTGACGGGTGCTATTTCTAATATTAAAAATGATGAGATTATTAAAACGAAAGCTACCAGTCTGGCACAATCACTTGAAGGGAAAGTCTCGGGATTGAAGATACGGCAGAATGACGGTGAACCGGGACAATTTCGTTCCGATATCAATATCCGTGGTTTGGGTACTCCGCTTTTCATTATTGATGGGATTGTCAGAGATGGGGCTAATGAGTTTCAGCGTCTTAATCCGGATGATATAGAAAGCATTTCTTTCCTGAAAGATGGTACTGCAGCTATTTATGGTATGAATTCGGCTAATGGAGCCATTGTTGTAACAACAAAAAAAGGATATAAAGGAAAAGCGAAAATATCCTTGTCGGCTAATTGGGGATGGTCTAAACCGACTAATATTCCTAGGATGGCAAACGCAGCTCAATATATGGAGCTTAGAAATGATGCTGCAATATTAGGAGAAGGTAATCCATTGGTTACAAAAGAAGAACTGGAATTATGGAAGACGGGTGCTTCTGGATATGCCAGTACTGATTTATACGATCATGTGATTAAGAATAGTTCTATTCAACAGCAATATACTTTGTCCTTGCAAGGAGGTTCGGATATTGTCTCATACTTTGGTAGTTTTAGCTATGCATCTGATGAAGGGTTGTTGAAATCCGGTGATTTGGGATATGAGAAATTTACTTTTCGTTCGAATACTGATATAAAAATAGCTAAAGGATTGACCGCAGGAGTTAATTTGGCAGGTAGATATGATAAGACCAGCCAGCCATGGAACTCTTTCTATGAGATCTTCAAGCAGACCCGTGTGAATGTGCCGACTGTGCCTGCGTATGCCAATAACAATCCGGACTATTTGGCAACTCAAAGTATGGGAATTAATCCCATTGCTTTGGCGGATGCGGATATGACAGGTTATCATTATTATTATAATAAAAACTTTCAATCGACATTCACTTTAAAATATGAAGTACCGTTTGTGCAGGGATTATCTATACAAGGGCAATTAGGCTATGATTATAATCACAATAAACATAAAGGATTGAGAAAGAAGTTTTCTACTTATACATACGCTATCGAAACGGATGAATATATAGAGAATGAATACAATAATCCTTCTATGATACAAGTGAATAATAACGAAGCGAGCAGGCTTGACATGCAAGCACAAATCAGTTACAATAGGTTGTTTAATGATACACATAATGTAAGTGCTACATTGGTTTATGAAAGGAGACAGGAAAAAAGCGATTGGTCGAATATAGAACGTAAGTTTGATTTATTGACTTATGATGAAGTAGATTATGCCGGATTGAAAGATGCTGTTTCAGGGGGGATGTCCAACGAACAGGCTTTTATCTCGTATGTCGGTCGGTTTAACTATGATTACAAAGGAAGGTATTTATTAGAATTAGGATTCAGAAATGATGGTTCTTACCGCTATGCTCCTGGTAGCAGATGGGCTTTTTTCCCTATGGGGTCTATTGGTTGGCGTTTGTCGGAAGAGAAGTTTTTGAAGGAAAAGTTGGGCTTTCTTGATAATCTGAAGATCAGGGCTTCATACGGGGAGTCCGGACAGGATGCAGGTGATCCGTTCCAATATGTGTCGGGGTATAATCTTAATGTTGGTATTTATGAATTTAATGACGGAACTACCACTTCGGGCATTTCTGCTCCCTCTATTACGAATACGAATTTAACTTGGTATAAAGCTAAGTTACTTGATATAGGATTCGATCTTTCTATATTCAAAGGATTATTCTCTTTGGAGTTCGACTTATACCAAAGAAAAAGAAGCGGATTGTTAGCTACAAGAGTGGTGGCATTACCTAATACATTTGGTTCGCAACTGCCACAGGAAAATTTGAATAGTGATTTGACGAGGGGTATTGACATAACGCTCGGGCATACTAATAAGATCAGAAATTTTTCTTATAGCGTCAAAGCGAATATGAACTTAGCCCGCACCCGGATGGAGCATGTAGAAAGAGGACCTTTCATCAGTAGCATGGATCGTTGGAGAAATCAGTCTTCCGGACGTTGGAATGATTTCACATGGGGGTATCAAACTAATGGGCAATTCCAGACTACAGAGGAAATAAAATATGCTCCTGTTCAGGATGGAGAGTTGGGAAATAGCAAGGAACTGCCGGGGGATTACCGTTATGTAGATGCTAATGGTGACGGTATTATCGATGATAATGATAGAATGCCTCTCTTTTGGTCAGGTACTCCACTGATTCATTATGGCTTTAATTTGGAGGCTTCTTGGAAAAATTTCGATATCTACGCTTTGCTTCAGGGAGCGGGAATGTATACTGTCCAGTTTTCAGAGGTTTATGCCGAGGTACTGTGGTCAAAAGGAGCGAATACTCCAGCCTATTTCTATGACAGATGGCGCAAAGAAGACCCTTACAATCCGAATAGTAAATGGGTTGCCGGGAAATGGCCTGCTACCCGTTTAATACAGGATACTGGAGCTATGTATAAAGAGAGTAATATCTGGCGTCGTGATGCTTCTTATTTAAGACTCAAAACTTTGGAACTGGGTTATACATTGCCAGACAGTATTTTGAGAAAGAGTGGTATTAGTAATATACGATTCTATATTAATGGCTATAATCTTTTAACCTTCTGTGATTCTTTTGTGAAAGCGTTTGATCCGGAAAAGGTGGAAGGCTCTTATAGTGCTGGAATGAATTATCCTCTGACTAAAAGTTTTAATATTGGTTTTACTGCTAATTTCTGATAGATTATGAAATATAAGATTATACTATTGCTGAATATGGCTCTTCTTTTTGCAGGATGTACGGATATTCTGGATATAGAGCCTAATAATAAGGTGGTTGCAGACAAAGTCCTGACTACTGAAGAGGGGATTGCGATGCACATGGCAAATCTTTACGGCCGTCTTCCTATCGAGGACTTCTCTTATGCGATTGATAAGGGCTTTAATTTGGGAATTGGGAATACTGATCCGAATAATGGTGGACGGGCTGCTGCTATGTACTGTGACGAAGCGATGCATTCTGAATTCGACGAATGGGGAAGTGAAGGATTTAATTTTTGGGAAAGATATACGGATGATAAAGGTTTGTATAATGCTTCTGTTGGTATTTACACATTGATAAGGGATATTAATAACCTGTTGGAAACGATTCCTACGTTGAATACTTCCAATAATAAAAAAACATTATTGGAGGGTGAAGCTGCTTTTCTACGTGCATATACATATTTTGCTTTGGCAAAGCGGTATGGTGGAGTTTCGATTATCAAGAAAGTTCAGGTGTATAATGGAGATGTAGAAGAATTGAAAGTGCCCCGCAGCACAGAAAAGGATACATGGGATTTTATCTTGAGCGATTGTGATGACGCTATCCGGAAACTAAGTGAGTCTTCAGAAGATACTCGTCGTGCTAATAAATGGATTGCATTGGCACTGAAGTCTCGGGCAGCTTTATATGCAGCTTCGATTGCCAAATATACTCATGAGCCTTATGTGGGTCTGTCGGGGCCGGCTGTAGAACAGAAACTTGTGGGTATTGATGCTTCGGAAGCAGATCGTTATTATGAAATCTGTATGCAGTCGTCTGATGAAATAATGAAGAGTGGGTTGTATGGTTTATATGGTGCAGAGCCTCAAAGCAGAGACGAAGCTATCGTAAATTATAAAAAACTGTTTGAGGATCCAAACAGTGTATTGAATGGAACGAAGGAACCTATTTTTATTAAAGGATATACATCTGGTACCCAACTTGCACACAATTATGATATTTGGTATCGTCCTAATCAGGTAGCAAACGGCTGGCCGCATCCGGGACGTATGAATCCTTCGTTAGATCTGGCCGATATTTATGAAGATTATACGGATGACGGGCAAGGATTAAGTAAGCCTATCCGTACTCGTGTGGATAATAATGAAATTTTTTCTGGTTTTGACAGAAATGCTAACTATTATTCTTATCCAATGGATGCTCCTTATGAAATATTCAATGATAAGGATATTCGTATGTGGGCTACTATGATTCTTCCGGGTACGCAATGGAAAGGACAGAAAATCATTATTCAGGGAGGATTTATTCGTCCCGATGGAAGTTATGTGTTCAGAACAGATGCCAGTACTCAGGGGAAAGATGGAAAGACCTACTATTCGTTTGGTGCGCAGGATCAGAAAATGTATTCGGGATTTAGTTCTGTTGGTGGTAACTACACCCGTTCTGGTTTTCTTCTTCGCAAATTCTTGCAGGAAAGTAAAGACGTGACTTCTGAGTGGAATAAGGGATTTACAGACTGGATCGAATTTCGTTATGCTGAGATTCTGATGAATTATGCGGAAGCATCCATAGAACATTCGTCTGCAACGGGTGAACAGCTGAAAAAAGGAAAAAAAGCGCTTAATGCTGTTAGAAAGCGAGCTGCACACAAAGACGAAATTCCATTAACAATAGAGAATGTACGTAAAGAGCGTTTTGTTGAATTTGCTTTTGAGAATAGACGCAGATGGGATCTGATTCGTTGGAGGATATTTCATAAGGAATATGAGAACCGAATAAAGAAGTCCTTAGTTCCGTTCCTCGATTTAAGAGGAGAAACTCCTAAATACATCTTTGTACGCATGGATGCTCCTGGAGTGAACAAACATTCGTTTGATTATTCCTGGTACTATCAGGATATTCCTGGTACCGGTAGCAACGGACTTGTTCAGAATCCTTGATATATCAAAACTTTACTTTAAAGACAGAAAATATGAAAGCAACTTTTTATTTATTGACAATAATATTCTTTTCCATATGTTTTGTAGCATGTGAAAAGGACAATCTGGATATAGCCCCAAATGCTACATTCGGTGGGGAAATCCGGGATATGGAGACAGGTGAGTTGGTGGAGCAAGAGATAATCAGAGGTTCGCAGATTTATTTTATTGAACTCGGATGGGACAATCCTCCTGTTCAGGCAATGGCTGTTAAAAATGACGGAACATTCCAAAATAATCTCATGTTTGCGGGCGATTACAAAATAATTCTGAATAAGGGGAATTATATTCCTCAAGATACGATTGATTTTAGAATTAATAAAGGAAAGAATTATAAGGTGTTTGAGGTTCTGCCTTACATACGTATCGTGAATCCTGATATTAGATATAAAGGTAATAAAGTAGTAGCAAAATTCAGTTTACAGCAATATACGGTAGATCCGGTAAAGACAATCGCTCTATTTGCACATACAGAGTCCCATGTAAGTAGTAATATCCAGACAGCTAAAGTGAGTAGTGAAATAAATACTGCTGTATCACCTTTGACGGAGTACGAATTGAGCATGGATTTGGGCCAGACTACTGGAATTGAACGGGAACATAGTTATTTTTTCAGAATCGGAGCATTGAGCAGTACGTCGGAAGCTAAATATAATTATTCTCCTGCAGTAGAAATCGACTTATAAAGGAATAGGACATTTATGAAAAGAAAAATACAAGATTGCCTTGCATACAGACTGTTTTTGTTGTTACCGCTTTTCTCGTTTGGAGGATGTGTGGAGATAAAAGCTCCTGTTGATTACGTAAATCCATATATGGGAAATATTAGTCACTTGTTGGTACCGACTTATCCGACTGTCCATTTACCTAACAGTATGTTACGAATATATCCTCAAAGGGAGGATTATACAAGTAATAAATTGAAGGGATTACCTGTGATAGTGACAAGTCATAGAGGAAATTCGGCCTTCTCTATCAATCCGTTCAATAGCTTTTGTGATAGTTTAGAGAAGGGTAGTAGGTCTTCTTTTATATTGTATAATTACGATAATGAAAAGATCAAGCCTTATTATTACAGTGTTTTTTTGAGTGACTATGATATAGAGGTAAAATATGTCCCTTCTCATCAGTCGGCTTTATATCAATTAGATTTCCGGGCAGGGCAACCTGGGCTTTTGATCGGGGCGACAAATGGAGAGTTGCATGTAGAGAAAAACAAAGTTTTTGGTTATCAGCAAATCGGTTCCTATGAGACAAGAGTGTATCTTTATCTGGAAACGGACGTGGTTCCTTTACAAACGGAAGAAGGAAATACTGTCGTAATGAAATTTCCAGAGAATGATAAAAGGATTAATCTTCGTTATGGAATCTCTTTTATAAGTGTAGATCAGGCGAAAAAAAATATGGAACGCGAAGTGGCTGGAAAGGATTTGGAAACTCTTACACGAACAGGTAGAACTATTTGGAATGATGCTCTTGGAAAGATTCAGGTAAAGGGAAACTGTGAGGATAGTAAGACTATATTCTATACTTCTTTATACAGAACATATGAACGAATGGTTTGTCTTTCTGAAGATGGACAGTATTATAGTGCTTTTGACAATCAGGTTCATCAGGATAGCGGTGTTCCTTTTTATACTGATGATTGGATCTGGGATACGTATAGAGCTACCCATCCATTGAGAATATTACTGGAACCGGAACGCGAGAAATATATGATTCAGTCTTTTATCCGGATGGCTGGTCAGATGAAACATTTTTGGATGCCTACTTTTCCGGAGATAACAGGTGATAGCCGACGGATGAATTCAAATCATGGGGTGGCTACTGTACTTGACGCTTATGTAAAAGGAATTACGGATTTCGATTTAAAGGAAGCATATCGTGCTTGTAGAAATGCTATCACTGAAAAGACATTAGCACCGTGGTCGGATATGGAAGCCGGAAAGCTAGATTCTTTTTATGTGTCAAACGGATATTTTCCGGCGTTAGCTTCTGGTGAAGAGGAAGTTGTTTCCGAAGTACATAGTTTTGAGAAAAGGCAAGCTGTTGCTGTGACATTAGGTACAGTGTACGATGAATGGTGTCTGGCACAAATAGCCAGACTGCTGGATAATAAAGAGGATTACAATTACTTTTTGCAAAGAAGTTTGAACTATCATCAATTGTTTAATGCAGAAACAAAATTTTTTCATCCTAAAGATAGTGAAGGAAATTTTATCACTCCGTTTGATTATCGTTATTCCGGTGGAATGGGTGGAAGGGATTATTATGGCGAAAATAATGGATGGGTTTATCGTTGGGATGTCCCCCATAATGTAGCGGATCTTATCAAACTGATGGGAGGGAAAGAGGCGTTTGTTGATGAGCTGGAAAAGATGTTTGATACTCCTTTAGGAAAAAGCAAGTATGAATTTTTCTCGCGTTTTCCTGATCATACAGGTAATGTCGGACAGTTTTCTATGGCAAATGAACCTTGTTTACATATTCCTTACTTATATAACTATGCCAATAAACCCTGGATGACCCAGAAAAAGATTAGGGCATTACTGGAGGAATGGTTTAGAAATGATTTGATGGGAATGCCGGGAGATGAGGATGGTGGTGGCATGAGTGCATTTATTGTCTTCTCGCAGCTGGGTTTTTATCCGGTTACGCCAGGATTACCTATATATGTCATTGGAAGTCCGGTGTTTGAACGGGCAAAAATTCAGTTGAGTGATGACAAAACCTTTGAAGTATATTGCCATAATTATTCGCCGAAACATAAATACATTCAATCGGTTAAGCTGGATGGAGTGGAATGGGATAAATCTTGGTTTAGTCATGAGGAACTGATGAAGGGAAATAAATTAGAAGTAACGATGGGGGCCTATCCCAATAAGGAGTGGGCGTCTCAAGACCAGTCTGTCCCCCCTTCATTTGAAATGAGAAAATAAAGAATATGAATAATTAAAATTAAATCAATTATGATGCAGAGACTCTTTTTTATGATGATTTTTTTCTTGTCACTTTCATTGGAAAGTTGTAGCAAAGAAGATGATAATAATCCTTCTAATTCGGAGAATAACGGAGGAAATAATAATTTAGGTACAGAGTTGGATTATGATACTTTCTGCTTTTATTATGATTGGTATGGAAGTGAGGCTATTGACGGTCAATATAGACATTGGGCCCATGCTATAGCACCCGATCCTAATGGTGGATCCGGTCAGAATCCGGGGACCATTCCGGGTACACAGGAGAGTATAGCCAGTAATTTTTATCCTCAATTAGGAAGATATAGTAGTAGTGATCCTAATATTTTGACCAAACATATGGATATGTTTGTTATGGCGCGTACCGGAGTGCTGGCACTTACCTGGTGGAATGAACAGGATGAGACTGAAGCCAAGAGAATCGGTCTTATACTGGATGCAGCAGATAAGAAAAAAATAAAAGTATGTTTTCACTTGGAGCCATATCCCAGCAGAAATGTGCAGAATCTCCGGGAGAACATAGTTAAATTGATAACGAGGTATGGAAATCACCCGGCCTTCTACAGAAAGGATGGCAAACCTTTGTTTTTTATTTATGACTCTTATTTAATCGAACCTAGTGAATGGGAAAAGTTATTAAGTCCTGGTGGTTCCATTACAATCAGAAATACAGCCTATGATGCTTTGATGATTGGATTATGGACTTCTAGTCCGACAGTGCAACGGCCTTTTATTTTGAATGCTCATTTTGATGGTTTCTATACATATTTTGCAGCTACCGGGTTCACGTATGGTTCTACCCCGACTAATTGGGTAAGTATGCAAAAATGGGCAAAGGAAAATGGTAAGATATTTATTCCAAGTGTGGGTCCCGGATATATAGACACACGTATACGTCCTTGGAATGGTTCGGTAATCCGGACTAGAACGGATGGGCAGTATTATGACGCTATGTATCGAAAGGCCATTGAAGCTGGGGTTTCGGCTATTTCTATTACCTCCTTTAATGAATGGCATGAAGGGAGCCAGATAGAACCGGCTGTGCCTTACACAAGTTCCGAGTTTACTTATTTGGATTATGAGAACCGTGAACCTGATTATTATCTCACCCGCACTGCGTACTGGGTTGGGAAATTTAGAGAAAGCAAACAGTAATCATATTTATTAATAAAAAATAAACCATGAAAAAAGTCACAAAAGTAAAGATGTTGTTAATAATGCTATGTGCATTGTTTATATCAGTATGTTCTATTTCTTGTTCTGATGACGACGATAATGTGCTAAAGGTAGACACAGTAGCTTTTATAAGCCAACTGACTGATTATCAAAATCAGCTGGAAACATTGAGGGATGGATCGCAGTATGGAAATAAGACGGGAATGTATCCGGAAGAGAGCAGGGATATACTTGAACTGGTATTAATCCAGATAAAAAAGAGCATCCGGCAAATTGAAAACGGAGAAGAGACTAATCCTTCACAGGAGAAAGTGGATGAATTGATTCAGGCTGCTAAAAAAGCGATGGAGGATTTTAAAGCAACTGTGATTATAGAATATGTTTCTGTAGCTGCAGAATTGTATGTAGACGGACAAAATGACGGGTATATTGATTTTGGAGCAAGTGAGAACTATTCCAAGTTTGGTAATACTGGTGAACAAGTTTTCACTGTTGAGTTGTGGGTGAAGTTGAAATATACTTCCGGTTTTGGTAGTGTGGTGGATGTCTTTATCGAAGATGGTACCGGACATTATAGAAAAGGATGGGTAATTAATAACTTTGATAATAAGAGACTACGTATGTCGTTGGGAATGGATAATTGGGGATTGTTGGAACCTGGCATTGATTTCAGTACGACAGAGAAATGGGTTCATTTTGCAGCAGTTATTAACGAGAAAGGAGTTGATGGAGATGTTAATTCAGAAGGAAAACCTATTGTTGTAAAAGTGTATATGAATGGCGAATTGAAGGATCAGGCGACAGGGCTTGATGGTAATCCTTATAATCCGAATGATTTGGGAACATCTATGATTGCTTTTAGACATATGGGGGGGAATCTTGGTATGACAAATGACTGGAAACTATCTGGATATATCAAACATTTCCATCTTTGGAAATCTGCCAAGTCACAGGGAGAAATTAAAAAGCTGATGAATGAGGAAATTAGGGTTACAGGACAGGAAGATGATTTAGTTTGTGGATGGGAGTTTGATGCAACAGTGGAGGATGATACTAATATACCTGATTTGACAGGCAAATATTCTGCTAAGTTGCTTGGAGAGTATAAGTGGATTCCTTTGGAATAAAAGATTCTTTATCTGCTTCCTTTGGTAGGGCAGAAGCTTTTTGAGGCTGTCAGAAGTTTGGATTTACTATGTTTGGGATATTTTGTCTCTAATCAATCAGATAGTAAAACAGGCTTTTGACAGCTTTACTTTTATTTGATAAATTAAATGTGGTCTGTTTACTCTGCTATTTCAGCCCTTTAAGGGCTTTTTCCCTTCTCTTCTTCATTATTTTCCTCTTCCGTTTCATCTGCAAAAGGTTCCGGCCGTTGCGGTCCGTGATTTACGAAAACGAAAGCGCAGAGCGTTCCCATAATTCCTCCGCTAAGATGTCCTTCCCACGACATATTGGTAGGGGAGAAATAAGGAAACATATGCCATATAATTCCTCCATATAAAAAGGTGACAAGTAAAGAGATGGCAATGAGTGGAACATATTTGCGGAGAATACCACTGAAAAAGAGAAAGAAGGCAAAGCCATAGATCAGTCCGCTGGCACCGATGTGCCATCCCGGTTTTCCGATCAGGAAAGTAAGTAGTCCGCTTCCGAGCCAAATGAGAATAAAAATTTTACCGGCTATTCCCCGGTAAAAGTAAAAAAGACACCATGACAAGAAGAATAAAGGGATTGTATTTGCTAATAGATGACTGAACCCGCTGTGTATCAGCGGATGGGTTAAAATGCCGGTCAGTCCCCGTTTCTCCATAGGATATACCCCCAAGCGAGAGAAGTCCCAGTCCATCCCGACTTCCATAATCTTGAGTATATAGAGAATAAAAATAAGGAACAAAGGCTTTGCTGCAGCCAGCATGATACGCTGAATATCTTGCTTCATGACATTCTTTTCTTTAGATATTTTACGCAATACTACGAATATTTGCACAAAATCTGAAAATAAAAAGCCTTTTTATTTTTGTTTTTATCTATAATTTGTACATTTGGGCGTTATACCTATTGTATATGCTGCTACAGCCAATATATACGGTATGTAACAATAAATAGATATACGATATAATGACCAATAATTAACCTTTAATAATGCACAACTATGAGTTATTTACGATTTGACAAGACCCTCATGACGAATCTGGAAGAATCTCTTCAGAGAGAAATCCTCCGGACGAACAAAGCAGGAGCTTATCATTGTACGACGATTGTTGATTGTAACACACGCAAATATCACGGCCTGTTGGTAATTCCAGTTCCCAATCTCGACGATGAAAATCATGTGCTGCTATCTTCTCTTGATGAAACGGTAATTCAACACGGTGCGGAGTTTAACTTGGGGTTGCACAAATATCAGGGAAACAACTTTAGTCCTAACGGACACAAGTATATCCGTGAGTTTGACTGTGAGCATATCCCGGCAACAACTTACCGTGTCGGAGGTGTAATCCTCCGCAAAGAAAAAATCTTTGTACATCATGAAAATAGAATCCTGATTCGTTATACTTTACTTGATGCGCACTCGGCTACAACCCTGCGCTTCCGGCCGTTCCTTGCTTTCAGAAGTGTACGTGAGTACACTCACGAAAACCCACAGGCAAGTCGCGAGTATCAACTGGTGGAAAATGGTATTAAAACCTGTATGTATCCCGGTTATCCGGAACTTTATATGCAGTTGAATAAAAAGTGTGAATTTCATTTCATGCCCGACTGGTATCGGGGGATTGAATACCCGAAAGAACAGGAACGTGGGTATGACTTCAATGAAGACCTTTATGTTCCCGGCTATTTCGAAGTGGATATAAAGAAAGGAGAGAGTATTGTATTCTCTGCCGGAACTTCAGAAGTAACTCCTCGTAGACTGAAACAAACATTTGAGGCTGAAGTAGCTGATCGTACCCCACGTGATAGCTTTTACCACTGTCTGAAAAATTCCGCTCATCAGTTCCATAACCAACAGGAAGATGAACATTATATTCTTGCCGGTTATCCGTGGTTTAAATGCCGTGCTCGTGATATGTTTATCGCCTTGCCTGGACTGACGCTTGCGCTTGATGAGATCGACCAGTTTGAGGATGTGATGAAAACGGCGGAAAAGGCGATTCGTAATTTTATTAATGAAGAACCTGTTGGATACAAGATTTATGAAATGGAGCATCCTGACGTTTTGCTTTGGGCTGTCTGGGCTATGCAGCAATATGCCAAAGAGACTTCCCGCGAACAATGCCGTCAGAAATATGGAGAGCTTCTGAAAGATATTATGGAGTTTATCCGTCAGCGAAGACATGAGAATCTTTTCTTGCATGATAATGGATTACTTTTTGCCAATGGTACGGACAAAGCGATTACATGGATGAATTCTACTGTGAACGGCCATCCGGTGATTCCTCGTACTGGATATATTGTTGAATTTAATGCCTTATGGTATAATGCGTTGCGTTTCATCGCTGATCTGGTGCGTGAAGGTGGTGATGTGTACTTGGCAGATGAACTTGATGCACAGGCAGAAGTGACAGGAAAATCTTTTGTCGAGGTATTCCGTAATGAATATGGTTATTTGCTTGATTACGTAGATGGTAATATGATGGACTGGAGTGTACGTCCTAATATGATATTTACCGTAGCGTTTGATTATTCTCCTTTGGATCGTGCGCAAAAGAAACAGGTGCTCGATATTGTGACCAAAGAGCTGCTCACTCCGAAAGGAATTCGTTCGTTGAGTCCGAAGAGCGGTGGATATAATCCGAACTATGTAGGTCCGCAGATACAACGGGATTATGCTTATCATCAGGGTACTGCTTGGCCTTGGTTGATGGGATTCTATCTGGAAGCTTATCTTCGAATTTATAAGATGAGCGGGTTGTCATTCGTTGAACGTCAGCTGATTAGTTATGATGATGAGATGACAAGCCACTGTGTTGGTTCCATTCCCGAATTGTTTGATGGGAACCCGCCTTTCAAAGGACGTGGCGCAGTATCGTTTGCGATGAATGTAGCAGAAATACTGCGTGTCTTAAAGCTACTGTCTAAGTATTATTAAAAAAGGAGGAACGAAGATGAAAGTTTTAATGTTTGGATGGGAATTCCCTCCCAAAATATATGGTGGTCTTGCGGTTGCTTCTTATGGAATAACTAAAGGATTGAGTCTGCAAGGTGATATGGAGACGATTTTCTGTATGCCTAAACCTAGCGGCGAAGAAGAGAAGTTCTTGAAAATAATCGGTATGAATCAAGTACCCATCGTGTGGCGTGATGTCCACTATGACTACTTGAAATCACGTTTGTTGGAAATGACACCGGAAGAATATTACTCCTTCCGCGATCATATCTATGCTGATTTTTCTTATATGCATGTGAATGATTTGGGATGTATGGAATTTGCAGGTGGTTATCCCGGGAACTTGCACGAAGAAATTAATAATTTCTCGATCATTGCCGGAGTCGTAGCCCGTCAGCAGGAGTTTGATATCATTCATGCGCATGACTGGCTGACTTACCCTGCCGGAGTACATGCCAAAATGGTTAGCGGAAAGCCGCTTTGCATCCATGTGCATGCTACGGATTTTGACCGTTCTCGTGGCAAAGTCAATCCTACTGTTTATTCGATTGAGAAGAATGGTATGGATCATGCCGATTGTATCATGTGCGTATCCGAGCTTACTCGTCGCACTGTTATTAACGAGTATCATCAGGACCCCAGAAAGGTATTTGCAATGCATAATGCTGTTTATCCATTGTCGCAGGAACTGCTGGATATTCCGCGTCCCGATCACTCAAAAGAAAAGGTGGTCACTTTCCTCGGACGTATTACGATGCAGAAAGGACCGGAATATTTTGTAGAAGCTGCTGCGCTTGTATTGCAGCGTACTCGTAATATTCGTTTTGTAATGGCGGGGTCGGGCGATATGTTGAATGCCATGATTAACCTGGTGGCCGAACGTGGTATTGCCGATCGATTCCACTTCCCGGGCTTCATGAAAGGTAGACAGGTATATGAGGTTTATAAGAACAGTGATGTATTTGTCATGCCGTCTGTCTCTGAACCTTTCGGTATCGCTCCGCTGGAAGCTATGCAGTGTGGAACACCTTCCATCATTTCTAAGCAATCTGGATGTGGCGAGATTCTTGATAAGGTGATAAAAACTGACTATTGGGATATTCATGCGATGGCTGACGCTATCCATTCTCTGTGTACCAATCCGTCTCTTTTCGAATATCTCAAAGAAGAGGGAAAGAAGGAAGTAGATGGGATTACGTGGGAAAAAGTCGGCTTGAGAATCCGTGCTCTCTACGAGTCTGTGTTAAGAAACTATGGTAAATAACAAAACAATAAATAAAAATGAGAACTATCTGTCTTTATTTTGAAATACATCAAATTATCCATTTGAAACGTTATCGTTTCTTCGATATTGGTAATGACCATTATTATTATGATGATTATGCCAACGAAACGGGTATGAATGAGGTCGCTGAACGTTCGTATATTCCTGCTCTCAATACATTGATTGAGATGGCGAAAAATTCGGGGGGAGCTTTTAAAGTAGCGCTTTCTATCTCGGGAGTAGCCTTGGAGCAATTGGAAATTCATGCTCCGGCAGTCATTGATTTATTGCACCAGTTGAATGAAACTGGGTGTTGCGAGTTCTTATGTGAGCCTTATTCTCATGGCTTGTCTTCACTGGCCAATGAGGATTGCTTCCGTGAAGAAGTACTTCGTCAACGTGATAAGATGAAACAGATGTTTGGTAAAGAACCGAAAGTGTTCCGCAATTCTAGTCTGATTTATTCTGATGAAATTGGTGGATTGGTAGCTTCTATGGGCTTCAAAGGGATGTTGACGGAAGGTGCTAAACATGTGTTGGGATGGAAGAGCCCGCATTATGTTTATCACTGTAATCAGGCTCCAAGTCTTAAGCTCTTGTTGCGGGATTTCAAACTCTCTGACGACATCAGTTTGCGTTTCTCTAATTCAGATTGGGCGGAATATCCTTTGTTTGCCGATAAGTATATTAATTGGATCGATGCATTGCCACAAGAAGAACAAGTCATCAATATCTTTATGGAATTGAGTGCACTTGGTATGGCTCAACCGTTATCTTCCAATATTCTTGAATTTATGAAGGCACTGCCTGAATGTGCAAAAGCTAAGGGAATCACGTTCTCTACACCGACGGAAATCGTAACGAAGCTGAAATCAGTGTCGCAGCTTGATGTTGCCTATCCGATGTCATGGGTAGATGAAGAAAGAGATACTAGTTGTTGGCTGGGTAATGTTATGCAACGTGAGGCTTTCAATAAACTGTATAGTGTAGCCGAACGTGTTCATTTATGTGATGATCGTCGTATTAAGCAGGATTGGGATTACTTGCAGGCCAGCAATAACTTCCGTTTTATGACAACGAAGAACAATGGGATGTGGTTGAACCGTGGTATCTATGATTCTCCTTATGATGCTTTCACCAACTATATGAATATTTTGGGTGACTTTATCAAACGGGTAGATGCACTGTATCCTGTTGATGTAGACAGTGAAGAACTAAATTCTTTGTTGACTACCATTAAGAATCAGGGGGATGAGATTACTGAATTGGAAAAGGTATTGGCTAAATTACAGGCAAAAGTAGAAGCGGCAAAGAAAACGGCGGTCAAAAAGGCTACTAATGCTAAAGAGCCGGTAGTGAAAGAGGCCCCTGCTACTAAATCAAAACCTGCTGCAAAGAAAGCTGAAGTAAAGAAAGCAACAGCCGAGTCGAAGAAGTCTACGGGGAAAGCTAAAAAGGCTGCTGTTAAATAAGAAGTATAAGAATCTATTATATGGAACCGTGAGTGAGATAAAATCAAACTCACGGTTTTTATTATGGATTAAGTTAAGATCTTTGTAGGAGAATATACTTTTGTAAGATAGTAATAACGCTATCCGATAGAAATAGTGACGCTATATGGTGACGATACCGTTAATATCCTAAGCATATACCGTCACTATTTCTTCTATATTAATCAGGAATCTTAGGCTTATTTATAACTATAACGTACGCTAGCAAAGATTGCTGTTTGAGCGGTTTTATTATGGAATTATTTTATCTGACTTCTCTATAAATATATTATAAAGCAATAGCGCAAGTTACATTGAGTAACCTGCGCTATTGCTTTATAATATTTCAACTATTTCTTATTTTGATTTTGTTCCAAAGTTTGTAGAAACAACTTCAAGCTTGAGCACATACTCTGGATATACAGGGTTACCTTTGGCATCTTGTATAGTTCCTTTCTTGCCTCCTTTTAAACGTGCATAGCCAGGTTTTAAATCATGTTGTATACTAATAACATTGCTGGAACCATAGTAGCTATTACTTGAAGAAGAATCTGTGGTCACAAGTACTGGGATAAGTACGAATTTGTTCCATTCGCTTAAGTCTTCCCAATCTTTAATATTATTGACGGTTTCATCTTTACTATTTCCATCTAAATCGGTTATTTTGATTGTTATAGACCCCTTTTCATGTATTTCTTTCTCTGCTTTTTCCCTATCTGCTAAACAATCATTAATCATTTGAGTGATATTGTTGAATGTGTATTGAGTAAAGCTAGTTGTGGTGGGTCTAAATAGAGATGAAGTTATTTCATCACTAAGCTGGTTTTTTTCAAAGAAACTGTCTTTGTACTTTTTACGTATTAATAAAACATTGCTAGGAGTCGACATACCAAACTTTTTGTCACTGGTTTCATTATAGATAGGTATTCCTAGTTTAACAGCATTTAGTATGTCACTTTGACGCTTTTCTGCTGTTTGGTTAAGAAGTGAATCTGCTATTTGGCTAATAGGAAGAGTTATTTGAGTGAAAATCCCTGCTGGACTCTTTAAATAAGTCCACGTATCCTCATTAATGCATTTTTGAATGGCATCCTTATCATTGTCTAACTGATTAGCTTGAATTACTTCACGAGTAGTGGCAAAGGTACGATATCCATAATAAGTAGAGTCTTTAGACTCTCCTTCTTTTACTACTTTCTTTTCCAGTTTAACACCTGTAAGTGTATCAACTGCATAGCATTTATATACTACGTTCATTTGAGCTTGGTCTATGTAAAGCACAGTACCATCGCCGTAATCACTCTTTACATAAATTCCCTTAAAAATCTTTCTAAACTCCTTATTGTCAAAATTGACACCTAACTCGTTGGCTCTTTTAATAATTTCTTTTCCAATTTCTTTAGCAGCTTTATCTCTGAAAGAAACGTGTACGCTGGGAACATATGTACTAAGTTTACGAATGGAGTCTTTTACTGAAAGATCAACAGCTGTATAAGCTTTCGTTCCTAATAGACTGTTATCAGTATTTGCATCGTAATAATCCTCTGGAGTAATATCTGTATAATAGGCGTTCTTTGTATCTAAATTTTCATTTAATGCATAGACACTTAAACGGCAAGCTGTTAATGAGTCTCCAAAGTAACTGCTATACCACAAATAAAGCTCAATAGTATGAATGTTGCCTATGAGTTTTCTTTTTGGATCATTTATATTATCTGTATTGTATATTCCAATAGCGTCGTCTCCAAGCCCAGCTTCGTCTACCATTATATTGGTAGCTTTCTTTTTATCGTTAAGAGCAGTACCATTGTATACTCCAGGGAATGTCATTCCTGACGGACAGTTGAGTTCTGCTAAGAACCCTGCCTGATAAGTTCCGAATGTTTCATCAGTGAACTTACCTACATACCCCACATTAGTCATTGCATATATCTTACCGGCATGAACGGATTCTGTAGTCACATCAAAGGTAGATAGCTTTCCATTGATATTCTGGTCGCTTCCCGGAAACATTCCCAATCCCAGTCCGGCAGTGTTATCATCACAACCCCAAAAAGTGATTGCCAGTAAAGCTATTAAGGCGTATTTTGCTTTCATGATCGTCGTATCTTGATTTTTTTTATTCTTCTTCGTTTGCAGTAGCATCCCATACCTGATCGTAGAACTCGTTGCAGGCATCTGCATAGTTTTCCGGGTTCTGGTAGTCAAGTACCAATTTGCCAGATTGGCGGGCATATTCAATAATAGACTCGTCTACTTTTTCGCTGTTTTGTATGACTCCATCCGAATAATCAACAGCGAGTTTGCACAGAGCAGCATAGTCTACCGGCTCTTTCAAATCACCTAAATCTTTTTTGGAAATACCTTTCAGCATCAATTTGGCTGCGAAATCATCGCTAAGTGTATTCTTGAAGTCATCTTCATAAACAGAGAATACCACTTTGGCATCGCGGAAAGAAGGTTCGTCTTTATAGGCTTTCTTTATATAAAGAGGAGCTAGAGCTGTCATCCAGCCATGACAGTGAATGACATCAGGACACCAGCGAAGTTTTTTCACTGTTTCCAATACGCCGCGTGCGTAGAAAACGGCACGACTATCATTATCTTCATATTCTACACCATTTTCGTCCGCTGTCTGCATACGATTCTGGAAATAATCATCGTTATCGATGAAATATACCTGCATGCGTGCGGATTGGATAGATGCAACTTTTATAATCAAGGGGTGGTCAGTATCGTCGATGATCAGGTTCATACCGGAGAGGCGGATCACTTCGTGCAGCTGGTTTCTGCGCTCATTGATATTTCCCCATTTAGGCATAAAGGTTCTGATTTCACGGCCTTTTTCTTGTATCGCCTGTGGAAGGTTTCTACCTATATTGGCCATTTCGGATTCTGAAACGTAAGGTGTAATCTCTTGAGTAATAAATAAAACTTTATTCGCCTTTGTCATAATAACAATAGTTCACTATAATATTCTGCAAAGATACGAAAAAAAAGACACATTAAATAAGATATTCTTTCTTTATGTGGCAAATATTAGTTTATTTTGCAGAGTTTTTGCAAACGAGTAAAACATAAACCAATTGACGAAAATGAAAGTAGTGCACACTATCAAGGACTTACAGGCAGAATTGACTGCCTTGAGAGCCCAAGGTAAAAAGGTGGGACTGGTTCCTACAATGGGTGCTTTACATGCGGGACATGCATCTCTGGTAAAGCGCAGCGTAAGTGAGAATGGTGTAACTGTTGTGAGTGTTTTTGTGAATCCCACACAGTTTAACGATAAAAACGATTTGGAGAAATATCCGCGTACATTGGATGCAGATTGCCGTTTGTTGGAAGAATGCGGGGCGGATTTCGCTTTTGCTCCTTCGGTAAGCGAAATGTACCCGGAACCGGATACCCGTCAATTTAGCTATGCACCATTAGATACGGTGATGGAAGGTGCTTTCCGTCCGGGGCATTTTAACGGTGTTTGCCAGATTGTCAGCAAACTGTTTAATGCCGTACAGCCGGACTGCGCATATTTCGGGGAGAAAGATTTTCAGCAGTTAGCAATTATTCGTGAGATGGTTCGACAATTGAAATATAACCTTGAAATTGTTGGTTGTTCAATTGTGCGTGAGGAAGACGGACTGGCATTGAGTAGCCGGAATAAACGTTTATCGGCAGAAGAACGTGAAAATGCTTTAAATATTTCCCGGACTTTATTTAAAAGTCGTAACTTTGCAGCCACTCACACGGTGAGCGAGACGCAAAAGATGGTAGAAGATGCAATCGAAGCTGCTCCGGGCTTGCGCATGGAGTATTTTGAGATTGTAGACGGAAACACATTGCAGAAAATTAGTAATTGGGAAGATACTTCCTATGCAGTTGGATGCATCACAGTATTCTGTGGAGAAGTCCGGCTGATTGATAATATTAAATATAAAGAATAACTAAAAAGACGAAACCTTATGATGATTGAAGTGTTGAAGTCGAAAATTCATTGTGCACGTGTCACAGAGGCCAATCTGAACTACATGGGTAGTATCACGATTGATGAAGACCTGTTGGATGCTGCAAACATGATTGCGGGAGAGAAAGTGTATATCGCTGATAATAACAATGGTGAACGCTTTGAAACCTACATTATCAAAGGTGAACGCGGTTCGGGTAAAATTTGCCTGAATGGTGCTGCTGCCCGCAAGGTGCAACCGGATGATATTGTTATAATCATGTCCTATGCATTGATGGATTTTGAGGAAGCCAAGTCGTTTAAACCGGCTGTAATCTTCCCCGATCCTGCGACGAACAAAGTGGTAAAGTAGAAAGTATCTTTGATATTTGAAATAAGAAAAGCCCCGTTTACATTTTGTAGACGGGGCTTTTCTTATTTTATTTTTATGCCGGGGGACGAGTGATGTTCCGCCCACGTGTGAGTTGGTTTTAGCCCACCTGTTAATAAGCGGCAATTAGTTACCGGCGTTTGCCTTCAATTGTTCATTCATGGCGGCAGCGGCTTTACGGCCATCGCCCATCGCCAGAATAACAGTAGCTCCACCGCGAACGATATCGCCTCCTGCATAAATCATAGGGATGGAAGATTCCATGTTGTCATCCACAGTGATGGTTCCTTTTCGTCCTAGTTCCAGTCCTTTGATGGAGCTTGGAACAATTGGGTTAGGGGATACTCCGACGCTGACAATTGCCAGGTCGATATCAATTGTTTCTGTTGCTCCCGGGATGGCTACAGGACTACGACGTCCGGAAGCATCCGGCTCGCCTAATTCCATCTTTTGCAAAATAACCTGTTTTACGCAACCTTGTTCATCAGCAATATATTCGATCGGATTATGTAGAGTAAGGAATTCAACTCCTTCTTCTTTAGCATGTTTTACTTCCTCGATACGTGCAGGCATTTCCTCTTCCGAACGACGATAGATAATGATAGCGCGCTCTGCACCAAGACGTTTGGCAGTACGAACAGAGTCCATCGCTGTATTACCACCACCGATTACTGCTACGTTTTTACCGAAAGCTACCGGAGTGTCCGAATCTTCACTGGCAGCGTCCATCAGATTAACGCGAGTGAGGTATTCGTTGGACGACATGATATTGATGGAATTCTCTCCCGGGATATTCATAAAGTTAGGCAGCCCGGCACCGGAAGCCACAAATATTCCTTTGAAACCTTCAGCTTTCAAGTCCTCTACGCCGATTGTTTTTCCTACGATACAGTCTTTGATGAAGTTA
Organism: Bacteroides sp. 1_1_30; assembly: GCF_020982715.1. NCBI lineage: Bacteria > Pseudomonadati > Bacteroidota > Bacteroidia > Bacteroidales > Bacteroidaceae > Bacteroides > Bacteroides sp. 1_1_30. The sequence goes on along the minus strand of NZ_JAJKHN010000043.1, from coordinate 14,990 downwards.
ACACCCATCTTGCTAAGGTTCTCGATTTCTACGTCTACAATCTTGTTGGGCAAACGGAATTCTGGAATACCATATTTCAACACACCACCAATCTCATGCAATGCTTCGAATACAGTTACATCATATCCATATTTAGCCATATCTCCGGCAAATGCCAATCCTGCAGGTCCCGAACCGATTACAGCTATTTTGATGCCGTTCTTCTCTGCAATGACAGGTACGGAGATTTGCCCGCTTTCACGTTCGTAATCAGCTGCGAAACGTTCCAGATAACCGATAGCGACGGGCTTTTCATTCATTTTCAAATGAATACATTTTGATTCGCATTGTTTTTCTTGTGGACACACACGACCGCAAACAGCCGGAAGCGCACTTGTTTCTTTCAATGTTTTAGCAGCTTCAAGAAACTCTCCACGTTCGATATTCTTAATGAAGCGAGGAATATCAATACCTACCGGACAGCCTTCCATACATCCCGGATTAGCACAGTCGAGACAACGTTTAGCTTCTGTAACAGCCTGTTCTGCTGTTAATCCTTGATTTACTTCCTCTTTACGGCTGTGTGAACGATATTCAGCGTCAAGCTCGTTCATTTCTACACGGGGAATGGCCGTACGTTCTTTCGGTTTCATTGATTTGCGTAATTCCTGTCTCCAGGCTGCATTACGGCTTTTCTCGTCGATTTCTTTGGTTGCTTCACATTCCGGTTGCAGTTTATGCATTTCTTCGCGCTCGATATTTTTGAACGCGCCCATACGCTTCAGCATTTCATCAAAATTCACTTGGTGACCGTCGAATTCGGGACCGTCTACACAAACGAATTTAGTCTTTCCTCCTACAGTGATACGGCAAGCACCACACATACCAGTTCCATCCACCATGATGGTGTTCAATGAAACATCAGTCGGAATTTCATATTTCTTAGTCAGCAAGCAAACGAACTTCATCATGATGGCAGGACCGATAGCGAAGCATTTGTCCACTTTCTCGCGTTTGATAACTTCTTCTACGCCTTCTGTCACCAGACCTTTACGACCGTAAGAGCCGTCATCTGTCATGATAATTACTTCGTCAGAGCTTTCACGCATTTCTTTTTCTAAAATAATCAGGTCTTTGTTGCGTCCGGCCAGTACAGTGATAACACGGTTGCCGGCTGCTTTCAAAGCCTGTACGATAGGAAGCATCGGAGCTACGCCTACACCACCACCAGCGCAGACTACTGTTCCGAATTTCTCTATATGGGTAGCTTGTCCGAGCGGGCCTACTACGTCAGTGATGTAATCGCCTTCATTCAGTTCACAGAGACGGGTAGAAGAAAGCCCGACTTCCTGCACTACCAGAGTAATGGTACCTTTTTTGAGGTCAGAACCTGCGATAGTCAATGGCATACGTTCTCCTTTTTCACCTACACGCACGATGACAAAGTGTCCGGCCTTACGGGATTTAGCAATTAAAGGAGCTTCAATTTCAAATTTGAATACTTTTTCAGAAAAGCGTTCCTTGCTAATGATTTTGTTCATTATCTAATTAATTTGTTGTTTTTATTACGTAACTGCTATCAGAATGATATAAATTTTGGCAAAGATACAGCTAATTTACGAAATATAAAAGAAAAGCCACTCTTTTGATGAGTGGCTCTCTGTATATGGGTACTTTTATTAGTCTGTCATGCCAAGTCTTAGTCTATCATGTCAAAGCCGCAATACGGAACCAATGCTTTCGGAATTCTGATACCTTCCGGAGTCTGGTTGTTTTCGAGTAGGGCAGCAACGATGCGTGGTAATGCTAATGCTGAACCGTTCAGTGTGTGGCAGAGTTCGGTTTTCTTTTCTGCATTACGGTAACGGCATTTCAGGCGGTTGGCCTGATAAGTGTCGAAATTGGATACGGAACTTACTTCCAACCAACGCTTCTGTGCTTCAGAATATACTTCGAAGTCGAAACAAAGAGCAGCAGTGAAACTCATATCTCCACCGCAAAGACGGAGAATGCGATAGGGGAGTTCCAGTTTTTGCAACAGTCCTTCTACATGGTCCAGCATTTCCTGATGAGATTGTTTAGAATGCTCCGGTTTGTCGATACGAACCAATTCTACTTTGGAGAACTCGTGCAGACGATTCAGGCCACGTACATCTTTACCATAAGAACCTGCTTCGCGACGGAAACATTGTGTATACGCACAATTCATTATAGGCAATTGTTTCTCTTCCAGAATCACATCACGGTAGATATTAGTAACGGGAACTTCCGCTGTCGGGATCAGGTATAAATCATCTACTTCACAATGATACATCTGTCCTTCTTTGTCCGGAAGCTGTCCGGTGCCATAGCCGGAAGCGGCGTTGACTACTGTCGGCGGCATGATTTCGGTATATCCGGATTTGCGTGCTTCATCCAGGAAGAAGTTGATAAGGGCGCGTTGAAGTTGTGCTCCTTTACCTTTGTATACAGGGAAACCCGCACCTGTGATTTTTACACCCAGATCGAAGTCTATTAAATCATATTTCTTTGCCAGTTCCCAGTGGGGGAGTGCATCTTTAGGAAGTTCGGTTTCCATACCTCCCATTTTTTCTACGACGTTATCTTCGGCACCTACGCCTTCCGGTACGCTGTCATAAGGAATGTTGGGGATGGTATAAAGTACATTCTGCATATCCGTTGCAGCCTGTGTCATGGCAGCATCTAGTTCTTTGTTGCCTTCTTTTAGTTCGGCAACGCGGGCACGTGCAGTTTCTGCTTCCTCTTTTTTGCCTTCTTTCATCAGTTGACCGATGGTGCGCGAAAGTGAGTTAACCTCTGCCAGGTTTTTATCTAATTCATTTTGTGTGCTACGTCTCTTGTTGTTAAGAGCGATCACCTGATCGATCGTTTCCTTTGCATTCTTGAAATGCTTCTTTTCCAGTCCGCGGAGTACCGCCTCTGTGTTTTCTGTAATTTGTTTAATGGTAAGCATATCTATACTTTTTATGAAAAACCTTTTTTTAAGTCTACAAAGATAGATAAAAAAATAAACGATATTACACTTCTGTAATATTTTGGCAATAATAAGGATGGAAAAAATGAAAAATATCCATGAGGTGAATATTTGAATGTTAAAAAGGCGTATACTTGTCAGGCGATAAAGTATGTTTTGGTATAAAAAGAAAGGAGATACAATCTTGTGGATTGCATCTCCTTGTCTTAACTATTTTCAGTCCGGATAATTATGCTTCTGTTGCAGGAACGATAGAAACATATCTTCTATCTTCTTTACCTACTTTGAAATTAACTGTTCCGTCTACTAAAGCGAAAAGAGTGTGGTCTTTACCCATTCCGATGTTTTCACCCGGGTGGAATTCAGTACCTCTTTGACGAACGATGATGTTACCTGCTTTGCAAGCTTCGCCACCAAATATCTTAACGCCTAATCTCTTGCTCTGTGATTCGCGGCCGTTCTTAGAACTACCGACACCTTTTTTATGTGCCATTTCTTCTTACTTTTTAATTGATTAAGCTACTACTTCTGTAATTGTTAATTCAGTGAACTGTTGACGGTGACCGTTCAGTTTTCTGTGTCCTTTTCTTCTTTTCTTGTGGAAAACAAGAACTTTGTCGCCTTTAACCAAGTTTGAAACAACCTGGCAAACAACTTTAGCACCTTCTACGGTAGGAGCACCTACTGTAACGTTTCCGTCTTTGTCTACCAAAAGAACTTTTTCAAATTCTACTGTTGAACCGTTTTCTGCACCTTCGATGTGGTGAACAAACAACTTTTGACCAGCTTCTGCTTTAAACTGCTGACCGTTAATTTCTACAATTGCGTACATCTTATATATAATGTATAAGTTAGCTCCGGCGGGTGGTCTTTAATCACTTAAAGAACTCTTTATCGAACCCGTTGCGGAATAATCGGGCACAAAAGTACTATTTTTATTCGTTCCCGACAAATATTTCTTTTATTTTTTGTAGGAGATAAAATGATTACAGTAAATAAATGAGCATTTTAACTCTCATTGCAGTCTATTGGACCAACTCTCCCAAATTCTGCATAATGATTTTGTGTGGATAGTTACGGAGTTCCTCGGCTGTTGTCATTCCGTTCAATACGCCTGCAAAATCTACTTCTGCATTTCGGGCCGTTTCAGCATCTACCGTGCTATCTCCGATATACAAAGTTTCTTCGGGTGTACTTCCCAAATGTTCCAAAGCAAATAGTACCCCTTCCGGTGAAGGTTTCGGTGCTTTTACATCTTCTCCTCCCACAACTATATCGAGAAAATCTTTTGGCAGATATTCTTCCAGATAACTCAATATCCGGAAGCGATACTTGGTAGAGATAATTCCGACGCGGGCACCCCGTTTCTTCAATCCTTTCAGTGTAGATAATGTATCAGGAAAAAGACGGGTATTTACATTCATGTGTACATCAGCTTCCAGTCTGTATTCCTGCCGGAAAGATTCTAACTGTTCCGGGTCGGTAATTCCGGTAAGGATACTGAATGATTCTTCCAGTGTTTTGCCGATCGTGCGCTTGATAGCTTCATCGGTAACGGTTAAATACTGGTGCCGGGTGAGCACAATTCTGAAACATTTAACGATACCACGCGACGAATCGGCTAATGTATAGTCGAAATCGAATAAATAGGTTTTGTAGTTCATTGGGGAAAACTTTTCCGCAAAAGTACTAAATACTTTTCTTATTTCACAGGTTCTACTGTGTATCCTTGGCTTTTTAGTAACTTTAATAATCCTTTTTCCCCGGGAAGGTGCAGGGCGCCTACCGCAACAAAAGTCGGAGCGGCTTTCATGATAGCCGGTAATTTTTCAGCCCATATTTTATTACGGTTGTAAATTAGGGCATCTTCTTCGCTGGGAAGTGCGTCGCATTGATTGCCTTTGCGCTCTTCGCTGATTTTGAACATAGTGTTCAAATCCTGTTTCATGTAAGCGTTCGTGAGCTTTTTTAGGTTTTCTACTTCTGCTTCTATATTATTAAGAGTGCACATGAGTAGCTGTGCTTGTCGTTGTAGTGAACTACCGTTGAAAAGCAGGTTGAATTGGAATTCGGCAGTTTCCAGCCCGTCCACCTTTTTTCCGTTTTGGGCGGCTTGGCTTTGAAAGAACGTGTCGAGTTGCTCTTGCGGGTTGAACTTTCCTACATGTTTTACGTAAGCCATTACCACTACATTATTCAACAGGAAGGCAGGTTTTAGCTTCGGAGCCATATTTAAGTCTACCATCAGGTTTTCTTTGCAGAATTTGTTAGCACTCTCAAAGTCTTCCGGAGAAAGGAGGGAGGTCAGTGTGGTATCACTTTCAATCATCATTGCCTTTTGCATCTTTCCCATGGTGGCGGGCGACTGCATTTCCGACATTTTCAGTTCTCCATACACCTGTTGCGTTTCATTCATCGCTTTTTGAAGTCCGGCAATGCTGTCCATGATGCTGAATGGTGCCAGGTGATGAGTACCTATGATGTAGGAAGGTTGGGTTAGTCCGTTACCGGACACTTTCCATAAAAGTTGTGCATTGGCACTGAATGCCACACAGATAAATATAACTGCTCCGATGAATGATTTCATAATTTTATATCATTAGAAGTTGATAATTAACGTATTCTGCCTCCGCTTATCCAGTGTTTGGTATAATAACTCTCGTTCAAGTTGCTGACGATCACTCCTTTACTGGTACTGGAATGAATGAACTTTCCGTTTTTCAGATAAATACCTACATGAGCTACTTTCTTTTTTGAACGGCTACTGGTAAAGAATACCAAGTCTCCTTCCCGAAGGTTTCGCTTAGCGACCTTATTACTTTCTTTTTTCAAGTCCTCTGTATTGCGTGGCACTTGGGTGCGGTATACCTTTCGATACACTTGATAAACCAGCCCCGAACAATCTGTTCCTCGTTTAGAATCACCTCCACCACGATAAGGAACCCCTATCCAATCGGCTGCTTCGAGATAGAGCTTATGATTATCTTCCAGATTGACATCTACACCTAATAAAATAGAAGCTCGTGCCAATGCTTGATAGTCCAGCCGGGGAGCGGAAGTGCGACAGGAACTAAATATAGCAGCCAGCCCAACTAATAGATAGATAAATTTTAATTTTGCCTTCATCAACTGTATCTCAATCATTAATTATCAACCCCATCAATCATAACTCATAACTCATAAATCTCCCTCACTCTTCTTCTACATTAAAATAATCCTCCAGTTCTTTTTCTGCGGAGTTATCTTCGTTGATAATATCCCGGATGATGACCCCGTGTTCCAGTAAAGCGATCCGTGGACATACATCTACGGTATGATTGAGGTTGTGACTGGATATGATAACCGTAGCCTGATGCTCCTCGTTGTATTTCTTAAGCAGATGTTTAATGATAGACTGTGAACTTGGATCGAGGAAATTGAACGGTTCATCCAAGATTAATAATTGCGGATAATGAAGCATGGCGGAGATTATCCCGATCTTTTGCTTGTTACCGGCAGAGTAGTTGCGAATTAATTTTTTGTGTCCGATCACTTCTCCGCTCATAAAGCGTTCGAAAGGGATAAGACGTTCGTCTACTTCTTCTTTTTTGAGTCCATACATTTTCCCGATGAAATAGAAATATTCTTCCGGAGTGAGATAATCGATCAGGAAGCCATCGTCAATGAAAGCACCGGTAATGCTTTTCCAGTCTTCACTCTGGCTGACATCAATATCATTTATAATCACTTTTCCATCGTCTGCTTTCAGCAGATCCAACATCAATCGGAAAAGAGTTGTTTTACCGGCACCGTTGTTACCCACCAATCCGAGCATGTCGCCTTGATTGATTTCGTAATGTTCTATGTCTACGGCAACCTTTTCACCGAAATTCTTTTTAAGTTTATCAATGGTAATCATGATCTTCAATGTTTATATAGTTAATGATTCATGAACGTTTATTGGCGGCTGTCTCTGAAGCCTTCCATATTTTCGTACCGCCGTTTCATGAAGCGATGATATACATTTTTTATCCATAAAGGAGAGGTCAGGGTAAATCCGAGACCAATCACTAACAGGATTGTGTAAGTGATTGTTTCTCCCCAAAGTGCATTTAACAGGCTGTATAAGATAAGCGGTACGCCGAAAGCACCGAAATTGACCAACATCTGTATGGCGCTATTGTTTTGTCGGCTTGTCACTTTTTCGTTCAGAGGTACTGTCTGTTTGTTGTAAACAGCCAGTTGGAAGAAGCAGAAATAGATAAAGCCAATGGTATAGAAAAACCAGGCAAAAGCACCCAGTAAGGTAAGTTTGTTCATGATGATAGCGGGGATCATCAGTATGAAAGGTATAATCTCACCAATACTATATGTGTAATATTTAGCTTTCAGCAAACTCATAATCGATTCTTTGCGAGACATCAGACCATCAATGTAGTTGCCCTCGAATGACATAATCTGTGAAAGGATAATCATTCCGAATACGGCAAAGTTGTACACACAAATAAAAGAGGTCATGAAATTACCGTCATAGACACTGGAAAAGCTAAGTGCAACGGAGAAAGCTACAATTACGATAGAGATATTGCGTAGTGCACCTTTGCAGCGGCGGTTGCGTAAGAGCATTTTCAGTTCCAGCCGCATATATTCGCCCACTTCTCCGTAGCGTTCGAAGAATTTATATTCGGAGACGTGTTTTATTTGGGTATCATCCACTTTGGCTAGCTCTGCATAAATCAGCCCAGACATGATTTTACGGTTAATCAGCCATAAAAGGGCAATCACAAGTATGGTGCCGAGAAAATAGAAAATGTTTCCCTGTATATATCCGTCTCCCAGATCCATGAAGAAATAGAAGAGGGGACTATCTTCGGGGATAAAAAGAAGGCAGCCTATTCCACCGTAGAAAGCGATAGGTAATAGAATCCACCAAATACGTTCGTTGATAAGAGTGCGGCAAAGCAAGTACCAGTAATTGTTGGCAATAATTAATAGCAGGATACCGATAAGATAGGTGATAACACCGGAGATACCGAAAAACTTGGTAATAGTGATGAAGGAAAAAGGGACAAACAGAAACAACCAGAACAGGTTGAACAGACTTAGTCCCGAGCGGATCAGTAAAAAGTCGATGACACGAATTCGTTTAACCGGCAACAGGAGGTAAGGTTTTACCTCCTGTGTCGGTGTTTTTTGTAACGGAACACGCAACAGGAAGTCCAGTGCCAGGATAAAGATCAGAACCACTGCGTTCATTACATGATATGGTTCCCGGTTGGGAACCATATCTGAAAAACCGAACGCGAACGTCGTACCGAAAAATATCAGGTAACCGGCCCAAAATGCGCCCATGACATAACCGAGTATTTTAGCAACTTTGTTCTTTTCATACATCGGGTGCCGTTTGGCGGCGAGCCTTCCATGTTTACGTAATTCGTTGAATATCATCATTCAGTAGATATACTAGAGAAATATTTATTTGTTTTCTTCCGGTACAGTCATAATGACTTGAATTTCGTTGTTCTGTTTCAGCAACTTGGCAAGGAAGTCTTGTACTTCTTTAGCAGTGATGCTGTTGACCAACTTTTCATAGTCTTTTGTATTATCGATACCGGTGTAGAAGTATTCGTCCATGTTATTGAGCCAGTAGCCATTTTCTTTTTGGGCGTCTTTATACTTCTTCAGCATATATTCTTTGATCTTCTGCATGTGTTCGGCAGACGGACCTTCTTTGGCCATTTTGTGGAGTTGTTCCACAACGATCGCAGAAAGGTGGTCTTTCTTGGCAGGATCAGTCTGGAATACGATTTGAAGCGCCAATTCTTCTTTCGGATATTTACCCAGGCTGCCGTTACAGCTTACGCCGTATGTACCACCTTCTTTTTCACGGATTTCTGCTGTGTAAACCAAATCCAGAGCCTGATCTAAGAAGCTAAGCAGGACATTGTTGCGCAAGTCGTATTTGCAACTACCGCTATAAAGGAACATGATGGTAGCCATCGGAGTTTCCTGTGCTTTTGCGAATACATTCTTGATCTGTCCTTTGCGGATATCCATGTGGTTGTCCTTGAAAGTCTCTTTACGGTTGATAGATGGCAGGCTACCCAGATATTTGGCGATCAACGGTTTCATCGTTGCCAAATCTACATTTCCCACCAGGTAGAAAGTAAAGTCGCTTGCGTCTTTGTAGCGGTCTTTGTACATTTCGAGAATACGGTCGTAGTTGATCTGGTCTACCATATATTCTTTCATTCGGATAGCACGCGGATGATGACCATATAATACACTTGTAATAGTGTCACTGAAAGCAGTCATCGGGTTGGCATCCGCATTCTGAAGTTCGGCTTTCAAACGATTCTTGTAAGATTCGAATGCTTCATTGTCCTTGCGTGGAGAAGTGAAAGTCAGATAAGTGAGCTGCATCATTGTCTCAAAATCTTTCGGTGCACAGCTACCGGAAACCGTTTCTGTTGTATTGCCGATACCGGCGGCCACGTTTGCACGTTTACCGGCAAGAGCTTTACCCAAGTCAACCTTGCTGAAATTACCGATACCACCCACCAGGGCTACTCCGTTTAATTGAGCAATATTGATGATCTCTTCGTTCGGGAATATGCTCGTACCACCGAAACTTACTCCTTTCATAACAATTTGGTCAGCTTTGAAATCAGTAGGCTTCACATATACAGTTACACCGTTGGAAAGCACTAACTTAGTCGTACCATAAATGTCTCCGGCTTTTTCAGAAACAATTTTGCCACCTTTCAGTTCTTCCGAGATCAGCGGTTCGTTAGAGACTTTGTCTTCATAAGGCTTCAAGTCGAATGACTTCATTTGTTTCAGCAGAGCGGCAATCTCTTCTTTAGTAGGATATTTTACTCCTTCTTTTTCCGGACCGGCCAGCAGAACTACCTGGTTATTATCAGTAATCAGTTGTTGCATGATCTGGTTAACAGCTTCTACCGGAATATTCGGAGCCAATTTGTTCAAAAGCGTATATTCAACTTCGATTCCCGGAATCGGTTCTTTATCAAGGAAGTTGTTAACGTATTCGTTGACATAAGAGCCGCTTTTGGTTTTTTCACGTTCGTTGTAAGCAGATTCTACGGCTTGCAGATAGTTGGCGCGTGCGCGGTCATATTCTGTTGCTGTAAATCCGAAGCGGCGTGCGCGTTCTGCTTCTTCCAGGATAGTCTTCGTAGCTAAATCGATTCCGTCGATTTTGCTGCTTGCGCTGATACTGAATGCTTCTTTAGTTTTGGCAAGGAAATATTCTCCATATTCTGCACCGGCACTTGTGAAAGGAGGATTAGCAGTCTGGCGAAGTTCGTTCAAACGGTTGTTCAGCATATTCATAGCCATGCTGACCATATAGCTCGTTGCGTAATAAGCGATGGTATTTTTCAAAGAATCCGGAGTCGCATCTTGTTTGAAGAAGATGTTGACAGAAGGATTTTTCACTTCTTTGTCAGTACCGATATAGATAAGTGGTTCCTGATTGTCTGCTACCGGATAGTAGATACGTTCGGCCGGATTTACCGGAGCTTTTACGTCTGCGAATACTTTTTTAAGTTTGGCTTCAATTTCATCTACGTTGATGTCACCTACAATAACGATACCTTGCAGGTCCGGACGATACCATTTGGCGTAATAATCGCGGATATCCTGATACGGGAAGTTGTTGATAACGTCAATGCTTCCGATAGGCATACAGTCTGAATATTTAGAATCCGGATACATCGTAGGCTGTGCATTGGTCATGATACGGAGCATACCGCTGTTACGGCTTCTCCATTCTTCGCGGATTACGCCACGTTCTTTGTCTATTTCCTTGTCAGCAAGATCGATAGCGCTCGACCAGTCGTGAAGGATAAGCAAGCAAGAGTCTACTACATTAATGTTTTCAGTCGGTACGTTGCTGATATTATATACCGTCTGATCGACGCTGGTATATGCATTCAGGTTTGTACCGAATTTGATACCTTTCGTTTCGCACCAAGGTATAATGCCAAGACCTGTCTCATCACCCGGGAAGTTTTTGGTTCCATTGAAAGCCATGTGCTCCAGGAAGTGAGCCAAACCACGTTGTTGCGGTTCTTCAAGGATGGAACCTACTTTCTGTGCGATGTAGAATTCTACTCGTTTTTCAGGAAGTGCATTGTGTCGAATGTAATAGGTAAGCCCGTTGTCCAGTTTACCGATGCGGACGTTTTTGTCCACAGGCAGTTCTTGCATGGGTTGTGCAAGTACGAGCTGGAAATTGCAGCATATAAAAAGGACTGCAATAAATAATCCACGTAATAAATGTTTCATGTTCTATTTAGTTTAAATAAATATTTCTTTGTTATTTGTCGTCGTGTTTGGTTGTAAATCACAAATAGACAGGGAAAAGAGTTATTTTATAGCTTCCCGTATCCTGACTAACTTCGTTAACAGCCCTTCCAGGAGGTCTAACTTTAGCATATTGGCACCGTCACTTTTTGCTACCGCAGGATTCTCATGTGTCTCAATGAATATCCCGTCAGCACCCACAGCGATACCTGCTTTAGCTACAGTCTCTATCAGTTGCGGCATTCCACCGGTTACTCCACTGGTCTGGTTGGGCTGCTGTAGGGAATGGGTAACATCCAGAATAACCGGATAACCGAATGATTGCATTTCAGGGATGCCGCGATAGTCTACAACAAGGTCCTGATAACCGAAAGTCGTTCCGCGTTCGGTAAGCATCACATTTTTATTTCCTGCTTCCACCACTTTATCGGCAGCAAACTGCATTGCCAGCGGAGAAAGGAACTGTCCTTTTTTGATGTTAATTGTTTTTCCGGTTTTCGCTGCTGCAACCAACAAATCGGTCTGGCGGCAAAGGAAAGCCGGGATTTGAAGTACATCTACATATTCGGCTGCCATAGCTGCTTCATCTGCACTGTGAATATCTGTCACAGTCGGAACTCCGAAAGTTTCATGTACCTTTCTTAATACTTTGAGTGCTTTTTCGTCACCGATACCTGTAAACGAATCCAGGCGTGAGCGGTTAGCCTTGCGGTAAGAGCCTTTGAATACGTATGGAATTTGTAGAGCTTCGGTGATTTTTACTACTCGTTCGGCAATGCGCATTGCCATCTCTTCACCTTCTATAACGCATGGACCTGCCAACAGAAAGAAGTTACCGGCAGGATTGTTCTTAAGTTCTATCATTTTTAATATAATTATAAGTTTATGTTTCTGGCACGGATTACGCGGACTATACAGCTTTTGCAGATGTAGATTTACTAAAAATCGTGTAATCCGCGTAATCCGTGCCTGAATTTATCAATTTGGAATAATAAGCGTTGTTTTTTCCGAAAGTACCCCTACTTCCAGCGGGAAATGCCTGGGCAACAACCGCCCGTCCAAATCCACAGCGGCGTTTTGTGCCCGTAGTACTTTCACTTTCTTCGTCCGGTAGCTTTTCACTACCTTATGATTCAGGATTCTTCCCTGAATCAGCATCCATAGTCCGGAGATAATTTGCAGGAATTCCGGTCGGTAGATAACGGAGACATCCAGCCATCCGTTATAAGGAACGGCGCTAGGCGTCTGTCCCCATCCCCAGGCACTGCCTATGCATACGGTCATGATGCGTCCGCGGATATGCTCGTCGTTGATGCGGAGGTGCATCCTATAAAGTTTCCGTTCAAATATAAGAGAAAACAAGGCGGCCACGTAGGAAAGGAATTTCACCCCCCAGAAGCGTTTGGTCTGATCGGTAATTTTAACGATTCGTGCCCCCAGTCCGATATTAACAGCATTGAGGAAGTAGCGGCGTTGGTGTTCTTTTCCATCGTAGAAATTGCAGTACCCCACATCTATTTTCTTCAGCCGGTGATTAATGATACAGTCGACAGCCGGTTTATATTCGGTACTAAGTCCCCAATATTTGGCGAAGTCGTTTCCGATACCATTGGGAATCATGCCGAGAGCGATGTTTTCTTTATCTTCGGCATCGGATAGCATAATGCCGTTGATGGCATCATTTAATGCCCCATCACCGCCCACAATGACAATCGTGCGATAACCATTGTTGGCCAAAATCTTGGCGAGACGTTCCACCGAACCGAAACCTTCGGATTGTACATAGTCATAGTCCACGCCTTTACTGTCCATGTACTCCTTAATTTCTTTCCAGCGCTTTTTTACCTTTCGGGTACCAGCTTTCGGGTTGTAAATCACTCCCCATTTCTTTGGTTCTACACTCATATTCGTATATCTATCCTATTGTGTATTAAAAATCACACTATATAACTGACAAAGATACTAAATCCCTTCCAGTTTCTCTTTTACAAAAGCTATCTTTTCTTTCATCGGCAGTTCCGCATTCATCCAATGGATGGTAAATCCTCTTCTTTCCATGCCGCGAAACCAGGTCATTTGTCGTTTGGCAAACTGATGGATCGCAATTTCCAGACCGTTGAACATCTCTTCATAGGTTAGTTTTCCAATAACATACAATGTCAGGTATTTATATTCCAACCCATAATAGATTAAATCATCCGGCGCAATTCCTTGCTCGATCAATTGCCGCACTTCATCTACCATTCCTTCGTCCAACCGTTGTTTCAATCGGCGGGTGATCTTTTCACGACGCAGTTCCCGGTCAATATCCACTCCGATAATGAGGCTGTTCAATTCAGGAAACTCCCGTTCGGGAACCGGATGGGCAGCATAATATTCTTCAATCTCTATCGCACGGATAGCACGTTTCACGGTATCTACATCGGTAGAATTGTGTAATGTTTTGTACCGGCCTAATATTTCCGTCAACTCTTCGAGCGAATGATTTGCCAAACGAATACGTAATTCAGGGTTTTCCGGCACGGGCATCAGCTTATATCCTTTCAATACGGATTCCAGATACATGCCTGTCCCTCCACATAAAACGGGGAGACAGCCTTTTTGTTTGATTGATTCGTAAGAAATCAGGAAATCGCGTTGATATTCGAATACATTATATTTATATCCGGGATCTGCAATATCGATTAAGTGGTAGGGGATTGTACGTCCGTTTACTGTATAGTCTGCCAAGTCTTTTCCCGTACCGAGATCCATCCCTCTGTATATCTGACGAGAGTCGGCACTGATAATTTCTGTATTGAGTTCATAGGCCAAGGCCGCGGCAAAGGGAGTTTTACCCGAGGCTGTAGGTCCGAGTATGGCGATTAAATCATAGTCCGGCATAGCTTCATTCTTTTATATCTGCAAAATTACGAAATAATTTTAACCTGTTTGATATTCAATCACTTTTTTATCAAGATAAGGAGAGGGAGAAGGATTCTTTATGTTTTCGTTCTTGTACAAAATGAATTCCCACCTCCACGCACTGAAAAAGAATTTTTCATTTCATTTCTCATATTCTCATTGTTTTTGATAAACGAAAGATAATCAGATAGATATTTTATGAGAAATACTTTTTAAAACGGCATTTCTCATAAGTTTACCCGTATTTTGGCTCAAAATCGACCTTATTCTCATAGTGTTTCAGGGTATTTCTCATAGTCAAAAGCCATTCGTCCTTCCTTTTTTCTTTCGACTTACCTTATTTTTATCAGGAAATGAAGCTACTATTTAGATAAAATAGTGGCTTTTTGCTTGAAGATGCTCATTAGTTCCGATTGTCCCATATATTGTGGGAAAAGATTCCCAAGCTGTTGGGAATCTTTTCCCACAATATATGGGACTAAGGCACTGTATATGGAAACAAGCAAAAGGAATACATCGTTCTATTTATTTAATGCCGGCTTCCGGCACATTACACTATGAGAAATACCTTGAAACACTATGAGAATAAGGTCTATTTAGAGCTAAAATACGGATAAACTTATGAGAAATACCGTTTTAAAAAGTATTTCTCATAAGATATTAATCTGATTATCTTCCGTTTATCTAAAAACAATGAGAATATGAGAAATGAAAATGAAAAATCGGGTTCTTCGTCAAATTTGGTGGTAAATTCTTTATCTCTTTATTTCCAAGTTAATAATTATCCCTTTTTACTCACTTT
>NZ_JAJKHN010000042.1:0-57922 GCF_020982715.1 Bacteroides sp. 1_1_30 | reverse complement strand
TCATAAGAAAATATAGGCACTGACTGAATTAGCTAAATGAGCGGAGAAAAACTTACCACCAAATTTGACGAAGAACCTTTTTCAACTTTATAGTAGGAAAAACTTTCGTTCATTTCTGCATCGTTTCATTCTTTTTTAGACTGTTCTGAATTTATACTGCCAACACCTATACTCAATAAATATTCGCCATACTCACTAAAGGTTCATACAGTTTCTCTATATCCTGTGAGTCCATCTCTATTTGGACCTGATCTCCAGGCATTAATTTCTGTCCTTTGGGAGGCCAATTCTTACGGTCACGATGCACATTTATAATTATGCAACGTTCCGGTAAACGAAGTTCATCTACAATCTTGCCATCTAAATAAGACCCGCTCATTACTTCTACAGACAATGTATAACGGGGCTCTTCCTTAAAGGCAGGTGAATGAATCATATCATCATATAAAATTACATTGAACGGTTTTATCTGAAGCATTTCCGTAAAGTAATAGGTTAATCCACCTACAACAATGGAAGGATAAAAGACTTCCAAATGTCCCGTAATCTCGGTTATTAAGACAATAGCCGTCAGAGGTGTACGAATGACTGCTACAAGAAATGCCGACATACAAATCAACATGATATAACTGATATTCTCATAAGCAATCACACCCTGTTGAACCATAATCAATCCCACTATTTGCCCTAAAAGTCCTCCTGTCACCAGCGTAGGGATAAAACTTCCTCCCGGTAAACCCGAAGAAAAAGAAAAGGTACTAAAAACGAAATGCAGCAACATCATGCCGACAATCCAAAGAATATGTGTATCCGGATGTATGGCCTGTGATAGCAAGAACTGTTCTCCTCCTCCCGTCAGATTAAACTCGGCCATAGAAATCAGAAAAGCGATAAAAAGCAAATACAGCATCTTCACGTATTCAGGATGCTTAATAGCGGGATAAATACGTTTCATCTGAAGAGTAGTGACAGAAAAGAATTTTCCAAAAACAGAAACTACTGCCGCCAACAAAAGAAACAGTTTCACCTGTCCCCAAAAAGTCATTCCAGGCACAATGGCATCAATATGAAAATAGGGATTGATAGGGAAAATCCAACTGGCAACCCCGCCTGCCACGACTCCTGCCAAAAGCGTGGTAATGGCTGTTTTAGGTGCATCGAACCGCTCGATAGATTCGATAACCAACAATGAGGAAGCTAATGGGGCAGCAAAAGCAGCCGCCAATCCGGCACCTGCACCGGCAGACAATAATTGTTTCCGTTCGCCACTAAGCACCCTCCCCCATTTTGATACCAAATATCCGACATACGAACCTATCTGTACGGAAGGTCCTTCACGCCCCAAAGACAATCCGGTACTTAATGCAAGTATCCCACCCACAAACTTCGCAACCAATTCCAGAAAAGGATGCTTATAATCAACCCTCCCATTAATAACCCCACGTGTTTGCGGAATCCCCCCGCCGGTAATAAGCGGCATTTTCTTCACCAGCCAGGATACAAATACAAGTATTCCCCACATCAACAGGAAAAGAGGGATATACCAATACCACTTGGGATGAGAATCAAAGAAATCATGGCGGAGATTAAAGAAGAACTGTAACAGGTAATGATAAGGCACGGCAACGAGTCCCGTCAGTAATCCTACGAAGATACTGACAAAGTAAAGTCGTGCATCAATCAACTTCAATTTAAAGATTCGCCAACGACCCTTATCCTTCAATTTACCAAAGAAATCAAACATCCGACAAAGTTTTCATTATTTCTATGCACGACATACAACAATGCAAACCCTGCCGAGGTTCCCGAAATTACAATAAATTAGGCACGGATTTCACGATATACGCGGTTCTAACTAAATAAAAGCCGTGTAATCTATGAAATCCGTGCCTAATTTACATGCGGAATGTGCCTTATCTAAAGAACCTCCATTTTCACTTTCTTCAAATCTTTATCTTGCGAAGAAGAACCAATCATAATTTCAAATTCCCCTTTCTCTACTCCATACTGCATATTTCGATTCCAGTAAGCCAGTTTATCGGGAGTAACTGTAAAAGTAACCGTTTTCTTTTCCCCCGGTTTTAAAGTAACCCGGGCAAAATCCTTCAATTCCTTCACCGGACGAGTAGCGGAACTATAAATATCACGAATATAAAGTTGCACAACTTCAGTACCTTCACGGTCTCCTACATTCGTCAGTTCAATACTTGCGGTAAACGAATCTTTATCTGAAATCCTAGTATGAGAAAGTTTCAGGCTGGAATAAGCAAAACGGGTATAGGACAAGCCAAAACCAAACGGGTAAAGAGGAGTACTCGGACCATCGATATACTTATGGAAGTATTGCGATGGTTTATGATTGTAAATCATCTGAATCTGTCCACTGTGACGGGGAATACTAATAGGAAGTTTTGCCGACGGATTCACCTTCCCGGCCAGGATATTGGCTAAAGCACGCCCTCCTAAAGACCCCGGTTCCCATGCTTGAACCAATGCCTGCACATTTTGCGCAATCCAATTTACACTTAACGGACGTCCGCCAACCAAAACAACGATTGTAGGCACACCGGTTTCATGTATTTTTTGCACCAATTGATTCTGTGTACCCAATAAATCAAGTCCCATACGATCAATATTCTCGCCACAAGTCTTGCTTTTCTGATAACGTAAGGGATTCTCCCCTACCACTACAATAGCCAAATCCGACTTCTTTGCTATTGCAGCCGCCTCGTTCACTTTATCCATGGAATTTTGGCGGACATCATCACCATAATTGTAATAATTCACTTTTGCACTACCAGCAATTTCCCTGATACCATCCAAAATAGTCACTACATTAGCATCCGGTTGTTGAAGTGTCCAATCTCCTAAAATAGTATGATTATTCGCATTCGGCCCTGTCACTAAAATATTCTTATAGTCAGAGAAATCAAGTGGCAACAAATCATTTTCGTTCTTCAACAAAACGATAGATTCCTCCGCCATTTCAAGAGCACTCTGCAGGTGCTCCTCATTAGATAGAGTTTGAGCGGTCTTCTCCAAACAGACAAAAGGATTTTCGAACAATCCGAGACGGAACTTTGCTTCGAGGATTTTAGAACAGGCGCGATCAATCTGCGCTTCAGAGAGCCTTCCCTCTTTTACTAATTCTACAACCTTCTCCAAAAAATCAGGTCCGTGCATACGCATATCCAATCCTGCATCGATCGTTTCATAAAAGGCATCCTTTAAAGTAGGCGCCGCATGATGCAGGTCGTGGATTCTATCCACGTCCATCCAGTCACTTACAATAAACCCGTTAAATCCATACTCCCCACGCATTATATCCGTCATCATCCACCGATCCGCATGACAAGGGATCCCATTCAGTTCGTTGTGAGCGGCCATCAGCGTAAAAACATTCGCTTCTTCAACCGCCGCTTTATATGGTGGAAGATACACCTCACGCAATGTACGTTCCGATACGTCCATCGGAGCCGCATTTGTTCCGTTCGAAGGTTCGCTACCTGCAATAAGATGCTTGGCACAAGCCAAAGCCACTTCCGTTCCTTGACAGTCTTTCCCCTGAAATCCCTTGATGGTAGCCACCCCCATGCGGGTCACCAGATACGGGTCTTCTCCAAAAGTTTCACCTACACGCCCCCAACGGGCATCACGCGCTACATCAATATTCGGAGTAAATGTCCAATGAGCTCCTGTTGCACGGACTTCCAATGCCGCTTCACGGCTGATTCGTTCTACCAGCTCCGGATGGAAGCTGGCAGCCTGACCGATAGGCGTGGGATATACAGTAGCCCCACTGACTAAAGCATTGCCATGTATGGCATCAATGCCAATAAGTAAAGGTATCTGCAAACGACTTTTCATAGCCAGCTTCTGCAAATCATTACTTTCTTTAGCCGTCACTACATGCAGGAAAGACCCTACCAATCCTTTTTCCGTCAGTTCCAACAACTGATTGACCGAAAGATTCGGATAAAATCCATTAGCATCATCTCCTTTTGCTATCTTCTGCCCCTTAAAACGTTTTTGTGTTTCACGAATATGTCCGGGGCCGACATACTGGCACATCTGTGCAACTTTCTCCTCTAAAGTCATACGCCCCATCAGGTCCGTCACCCGTCGTTCAACAGGTTGGCCGGGCTCCTTATATATTGGTTGCTGTGCCTTACCAAGCAATGTAAACGTAAGCATTGCCATCATCATCCAAACTTTCATTGTCAGTTTATTCCTCATATTTAAGCATATATTTATCTGTCAGTTTTCTTCTTTCTTCCAACGACATCGTATCGTTATACTCCTTCTGCAATTTTACAATCTCTTTTTTAAGTTCTCTGATAATCTTGGCATACGCCGGATTATCATACTGATTGGTAAGCTCGTTCGGATCCGCCTGCATATCATAAAATTCCCATTGGTCGATATTATAATAGAAATGAATCAATTTATAGCGGTCTGTACGGACTCCATAGTGTGGCTGCACATTATGCCACTTCGGATACTCAAAATACTGGTAATAAGCAGACTTGCGCCAGTTCTTTTCCACCGTTTTATCACCTTCCAGTAATCCTTTCATACTGACACCTTGCATATCAGAAGGAATCTTCACACCAGCATAATTGAGCAATGTAGGAGCAATATCCACATTTAAAGTAAGATTCTTCAAGCGCTGTCCTTCCGGGATATGCCCCGGATAGCTGATAAGGCACGGCATCTGCAAAGACTCTTCATACATCCAGCGTTTATCATACAAGCCATGCTCTCCCAGGAAAAACCCCTGATCGCCCATATAAACAATTATCGTGTTCTCGTAAAGTCCATTTTTCTTCAGATATTCCACTACACGCCCTACCTGATCGTCCACCGAACGCACCACTCGCAGATAATTCTTCAAATAAGTCTGAAACTTCCATTTCTTTAAATCTTCCCCTTTCAGGTTTGCATCCGGTGTCCAATACTGATTCTTGCCGGAACCTCCCCACCACAGCCATTTATTCTTTTCTTTCTGCGAAAGTCCTGTAGGAGGAATCTGTTTCAAATCCCCTCTCGACAAGTGGTTTTCAATGGTAGCCATTGACTCGCCAATGGTCTTTTCGCGGGTACGGTAATCATCGTCGAAAGTTGCAGGATATGGAAACTCCACATCTTTGAATAAATCGAGATAACAGGAATCAGGTTCCCATGGACGATGCGGTGCTTTGTAATGCAGCATCATACAAAACGGTTTATCTTTGTCACGCTGGCTTTCCAACCATTCCAGTGCATAATTGGTGGTTAGCCGGGTAGCATAGCCTTTCTCTTTTTTCTTCTTTCCGTTTGTACTGTAAACAGGATCCCAATACGTGCCCTGCTGACTTGGATTAGCATGAATTTTGTAATAATCGAATCCGGCAGGGTCAGAGAACAAATGCCATTTACCAAACAAAGCTGTCGTATATCCATTCTCTCTCAATATCTTTTGATACTGTTGCTGTGTATTATCAAAAACGATTCCTCCCTCATTCTGATAGAATCCATGAGTGGTGCTATACTTTCCGGTCAACAGACAGGCACGGCTCGGACCGGAAATAGAATTGGTGCAAAGCATATTCTCCATAATCGCACCATTATGTCCAATCGCGTCAATGTTAGGAGTCGGCGCCAGTTTTGCATTAATCCCACCATAAGCACTGACTGCCGTACGTGCATGGTCATCCGACAGAATAAAAAGAATATTAGGACGTTTATCCACCTTCTGCTGGGCTACGACCATAGAAGGCAAAGCAGCCAAGCTACACCCCAGCAGAGACAATAACTGTTTATTTTTCATTGTATTTATTATTTTACTAATTATAAGAATATTATCACTTTCTCTTGTGTGCCTGTGTGCCTTTCCTTTCAGGTTTATCCGCTTTCGGCACTTGTTTCATAAAGTCTTTTCCCCGGCGGGCCAATATCTCCTTCTGAAGCTGTGCGACAATCTCCTTATTCTCCGGTGCATCCGCTACATTCTTCGTTTCCAAATGGTCGTTACGATACAGGAACAGCATGTGCCCTTGGAAATTCCCCGCTTTGTCATTCCATTGAGTATAACCATAATCGCGGTCGAAATAAGTCACCCCGCTATGCCATTTGATAATAGCACAATCCTTCCATGATTTATCCTCGCCAGTCATCAACTTCATCATGCTTTCTCCTTCCGTATGATGAGGAACAGGCAATCCGACCGCTTCACAAAGAGTGGGATACACATCGACGAACTCAACCACTTTAGGTTCCGCCCCTTTCTTTTGATTACCCGGCACTTTGATAATTAAAGGAGCATTATTCACAATATTGAAGTTTGAATGTTTACACCACTGATTATGATCGCCCAAACTCCAGCCATGATCGCCCAACAAAACGACAACTGTATTTTTGTCCAATCCCAACTTTTTCAGTTCTGCCATTATCTTACCCACCTGCGCATCCGCATAGCTGACACAGGCACGATATCCACGAATCAGCTTCAACGCTTCCTCCTTCGGAATATCACTCTTAGCGGGAATGTTTTTATAATAACGTATCTCATTGTAAGCGTGAAAAGCCATATCCGGGAATCCCTCCCGATTGAAATCAAAAGTTTCGGGAACACGAATCTGTTTCGGGTCATACAAATCCCAATACTTCTTAGGCGCATTGAAAGGTAGATGAGGTTTCAGAATACCAACAGCCAGGAAAAAAGGTTGGCCACTCTTCTTCAACCGACGCAAGTCTTCCATCGTTTTATCCGCAGTCTTTCCATCAAAATAAGCGTTGTCCGCCACATCCAGACATTCAAAAGGTTCGGGACCACCTCTCTGCTTTTCTACTGACAGGTTCTCATCTCCCAAATAATCCCTCCATGTTTCCGATTTACCTTCCGGCATCCAGACTTCCGTCCAGGAACGCTCTTTCGCATCATTCTTGCCATGTATCACCTTGCTATTGGAAATCGTGACATATCCGTTTTCCCTAAAATACTGTGGCAGAGTCACCGTACCCGGTGCTTCTCTGTCGATTTCGGCATTTACATCCCAAAAGCGAGTCTGCCCCGGACGTAAACCGGAAAAAAGCGACGCACGCGACGCACCGGAAACAGGTACATTACAATATGCGTTTTCAAACATCACTCCCTGGGATGCCAAAGCATCCATATTAGGTGTTTTCATGTACTTTGCACCATAACAGTTGAGTTCCGTACGCATGTCGTCCATAATCAGAAACAGTACATTTTTCTTCTGTTCGCCCTTCTCTGCCTGGGCATGCATTACATTTGCATGCCCACACAGTAAAGAAGGGACTATAAATAAACTAAACCTATTGATATTCATCGTTTTTAATTTTAGTATCCGTAGTTTTGTTCTTCCTGACTAATATTCTCATTACGAATAATCTCATCTGCGGGAAATGGCATCAGTAGATTCTTCTTCACTGTTTCATCTGTAATCTTATACGTATATACAAACTTCACATTAGCAGGATCTAACTTCTGTGCTGCATACCACGCTTCCACTTGTGTATTATGTTCTTCCATTATTTTTCTTAAATATTCCGTTCCGCGGCGGCGGATCGTGTACCATTCATCACACTCTCCTGTCAATTCTTTCAAACGCTCACGGAAGATTCGTTCACGAAACAAAGCCTTGTCAGCTTCTTCCTCGGGAGATACGGCAAGCGGATAGACTTCCGTTGCCGGATCAATCACACCATTACCATCCGCATCACGTGCACGATCGAGCACCTCATTCAAGTAACCGGCGGCATCAGACGAACCAATTTCATTGGCAGCTTCGGCCAGTACCATCAACAAATCCGCATAACGGTAATATACAAAATTTGCATTAGAAGCAGAAGCAGTCATCATAGGATCATAATACTTCTTCCATGCCGGATATTCCGAGTCACCCTGTTTATAGACTAGTTTATTATCTCCTGTGCCACTTGTTCCCGCCTTTTTGGTAGTAGGATAAAGCAGGATATTTTTCTTTTTGGCATCTGCGATAAAGATATTAGTATAGCGCCCGTACACGAAACTAGCTTCCCTGCGTGGGTCCCCCTCGTCAAACTGATCGAAAGCACGCTGCGAAGGACGCGTCTTTCCCCAGCTTTTTCCTTCAGTTGCTATGTTGCTCATTAATTCGTGACCGACAGGGAAAGTAGTCTCCGTCAGGCGTCCGCTATTGACAGCCGAAGCAAACTGAATTTCAAAAATAGATTCTGCATTGTTCTTGTTGGCACTGCCAAAGAGTTTTGCATACGGACGAACCAGTTTGTACTCTCCATGATCGTACACATCTTTGGCAGCGTCATAAGCCTTTTGCCAGTATTCCGAACCTTCTGTATTGCCCGCCAGCGTCAGATATACTTTGGCCAATAAAGCCTGTGCAGCATATCTGTGCGGATGTCCTTCTACCTTATCTGCCGGTAAAGGCAACATCCCATACGCAGCTTTCAAATCATCAATAATCAGAGTATATACTGCGGAAACATCGGCACGAGGAGCCTGTGCTTCATTATAATCAAGTACAGGTTGCGTCACAAGAGATACTTTGCCAAAAAGACGTACGAGATTGAAATAAGTAAGTCCACGAATAAAATGTGCCTCTCCTGTAATCCGGTTCTTTTCCGATTCAACGCTGATCGTACTGGATTTCATTCCATCAATAATATCATTAGCTATACGGACGGTTTCATACATTCCATTATAAGCATTGGTCATATTTACGTCCGAAGGAAGAATGTTCATGGTGGTCAGATTTACGTCATTCGCCTTGATGCTGACTCCCATACCGGAAGTGACACTCAACACATGAAAATAGTTGAATGCATAGCCGTTATACCCCGCCATATTTCCATAACACCCGGCAAGAGCGGCCTTTGCTGAACTCAACGAATTGTAGACACCTGATTTTTCGACGGATGTATCCGGTGTTTCCACCAGAAAATCATCACATGCTACTGCACCGAGCACCACGCATGACAAAAGAATATATTTAAGTGTTTTCATCTTATACTACTTTTTAAGATATACATTTAGAAATTAGCTATCACACCAAAAGTGAAATTACGGGCAGACGGATAGGAAGTCAAGTCAATACCAATACGGTCTGCATCATTGGCAAACGTATTCACATCCGGATCATAACCACTGTATGAGGTAATCGTGAATACATTGGAAGCCGTAAAGTTGAAAGTAAGGCTCTGTATTGTTTTCACTTTCTTCAATTTAAGCAGATAGCTTAATGAGATGTGGGATAACTTCAGATAAGATCCACTCTCGATATAGCGGTCGCTCAACACACCTTTCGGTTCGTATCCGAGACGGGGATATGTATGGCTCTTATTTTCGGCAGTCCACGCCTGAAAGAAAGCATCTTTCCGTACATTCTTATTAGCATTCTTTACATCCGTTTCGTCTATCAGATTGGCATTGATGATATCATTGCCTACCACTCCGTTGAACGCCATATCCAAAGTCCATTGTTTATAATTCAGAGTCGTATTCAATGCATACGTAAAGTCCGGATTGGGATTACCGATTATCACCCGATCTTTATCATCAATCACACGGTCGCCGTTTTGATCAACATACCGCACATCACCGGGAAGCATTTCCGTACCTTTCATCGTGAGCGGATGCTGCTGATTCTCCGCACTGTTATATTCTTCTTCCTGCATAATACCGGCAGTCTGATACCCCATAAACAGGCCAATAGACTTTCCTACCAGAAATACGTTTGCCGGGAATTTGGTATATGTATTATTCCCTACATTTTCGCCCCAGTAACCACGCATATTCTTCAATACGCCGAAATCGGCAGGCGACATTCCCAGTTCCTTAATCGTATTCTTTACAAAAGCTATATTTCCTCCGATTGTCCAGTTCCATGATTTAGTAGCAACGGGAGTTCCTTCTATCGCAAATTCAAGTCCCTTGTTTTCGATCTTTCCATTGTTGACCCACATAGAGTTGTAACCACTGGCATAAGGCAAGGCTATCTGCTGAAGCAAATCTTTTGTCTTTTTAATATAAGCGTCCGCTGTAAACGTCAGACGTTGGTTGAACAAGCCGAGGTCGACTCCTATATTATATTGTTCGGAGGTTTCCCACTTCAAATCCGCATTTGGAATACGTGAAGGAACAATGCCGGGTTCCAAGCTTCCATCAGGTTTCGCTGAACTATTGCTGTTATAGCTTGCCAAAGTTTGATAAGGAGAGATGGCCTGATTGCCCACCTGTCCCCAACCCAAGCGTAACTTCAGATTAGATACTTTATCGAACTCCTTCATCCACTCTTCCTGATTGATTCGCCATGCCAATGCAAAAGAAGGAAAATAGGAGAAGCGGTTTTTCTTATCGAACTTACTAGAGCCGTCGGCACGGAAAGTAGCAGTTGCGACATAACGATTGGCATAATTGTACACACCACGCGCCAAAACCGAAAAGAGTTGTTCACCTGTTTTCGTCAACTGATAAGGGTATTGTCTCGCAGCCTGTGAAATTCCGTCAGCACGAAGGTCTTCAGTAAAAAAGTCCTCTCCCGTCACACTGGTTTGTTTCACTTGCTTATTATTGTAGACTACTCCTAGCGTTCCGTTCAAATTATGCTTCTTTGTAAAGGAATGATTAAACATCATCAGTGCTTCGGTGTTATACGAATAGGTTGTCAATCCGGCAATACCGGCTTTTCCATTTGTTTGTGAGCCATTAGAAGTCAATTTGCCGAACCACATGGCACGTTCCTTATTTCGATACACCAATCCGCCTTTCACTCTGAACGTTAACCATTTGAATGTTTTCACATCCAATGAGACGTTCGTATTAAATGTATTCTCCTTACTATCATCGTCATAATCAGTAAACCATGCTTCGGGAGAGGTCAGGTCTTCATCGTAATTGGCATAGTCATCACCGGAAGACACTCCTTTATAAGGTTTGAATGAAATCATGTGGCGAACAATACTTGTACGCGTATTTGCGAGCTTGTCCGTACCCGAAGTCATTGATGTGTTGATAGAACTAAATGCAGAAGTAGTCTTCAGGCTGATACGGTCATTAATCTCCTGGTCGAGATTGAGGCGGATGTCGTACTTGTCAACTCCGGTTTTACGAATGACTCCTTGCTGATCAGAATAACCGAGAGCGAGATAATAAGTCGTTTTCTGACTCTTTCCACTGACGCTGGCACGATAATTCTGCGAGACAGCCGTGCGGGTAGCCTCTTTCTGCCAATTGACCGAGAGTATACCGTCCATCGTCATCGGAGTGCCGTCTTCGCCTATGAATTCTTTGGCATTACGGAAATCAATATAGTCTTTAGTGCCCAACATTGGAATTTCACGAGCTAATGTAGAGAAAGTAACATTGGCACTTACAGTTACGCTCGGTTTCCCTGTTTTCCCCTGTTTGGTAGTGATAAGCACCACACCGTTGGCTCCCTGCGAACCGTAGATAGCCGTAGCAGAAGCATCTTTAAGAATCTCGATATTTTCAATATCCTGCGGACTGATAGCTGCTAACGGATTTTGTGCATCCGCACGCGAATTACCTCCTCCGGTACCGGCAGACATCGGATCAGCCGTATCTCCCAAATCGGAGATTATATTTCCATCCACTACATACAGTGGAGAATTGTTACCACGCAAAGAACTGGTTCCACGAATACGTACACTTACCGAACCGCCTGGAGCGGCACTGCCGGTAGAAACCATTACACCAGCAGCTTTTCCCTGAAGCATTTTGTCGAATGAAGTGGCACGGGCAGCTTCTTCAGCGCTGGCCTTTACGGAAGTGACCGAACCTGTCAGGTCACTTTTACGCATCGAACCGTAGCCCACTACGATTACTTCATTGAGTTCCGTAACTTCCGGTTCCAGTTCAATAGTTAATATAGAACGTCCCTTTAAAGCTACATGCTTGGTTTTATAGCCTACATAAGAAACGACAAGTATATCTTCTTTCACACGGTCAACTTTCAAGGTGAATTTCCCGTTCAAGTCTGTAATAGTCCCACTGGCAGCACCTTTCACTTGGACTGTTGCACCAATGACGGGTTGCTTCATTTCGTCCAGCACTGTACCCTCCACTTTGATAGCCAAAGCCAGAGCTGTTTGCAGAAGTAAGACAATCAAGAGCAAAAATTTTGTTTTCATAAGTTTTCAGATTTATTGTGTGATATGATTTATAAGTTCTTGTTTGATACGCTCGTATCCGGGACGGGCTCGTCCTGCATTATCCCATAGGCAGCCCATCCATTTTTCATTGGGTGTATCTTCATCACGTACATTCCAAAAGCTGATACCGACTACTCCTTCATGTACGTGTTTCAGCAAGGTAGATGTCACTTTTCCATACGTTTCTGCCTGTTCGGTTTCACGTGTTGTATCACCGTCTTTAATCCATACGTTCATTTCTGTAATATGAAACTCCAGCGAATGTTGATGACACCAGGAAATAAATTTGTCCAGTCGTTCCACATTGCCGGGTATTTTCTCCCAGCCGGTATCAATATGTGCCTGCCAACCCAGTCCGTCCACCCGGTAGCCTTTCTCGCGAAGATAACTGACTAGCTTTTTCATACGCTCCCACACTACTTCTTCAAAGTTTCCGTGTTGGTTAATGATTAGTTTCACCCCTGAAGGCGCATATTGAGTGGCTATCTCGAATGCCTTATTAATATAAAGAGGAGTACGGATTTCACTTTCTGCATCGAAACCGATAATTGTCCAGGGATTCTCCCAAAGGGATGTTCCTTGGCGGGCGCCAAACCATTCTCCCCGTTTTTGATCGCCGAATACCGGATCTTTCACGTTTTCTTTCGCAATCGTTTCATTCACTACATCTATCCATTGTACATTCGGTTGGTTAGCATATCGGATACATAGTTGTGTCATGTATTCTTCCAACATACGGGTCAGTTCTTCCGGAGTACGATTGTCTTCCTTCACCCACTTCGAGCATTGCGGACTGATAGGGCTATGTAGACGAAGCCGTATTTTTTTATCTTTGGCATAGGTAATCCAGTTATCCGGCAATTCCCACCGCCAGGAATCATAAGTAGGATGAATATAACTCTGCTTAAAGTCATTCGCCGGAGTCATATAGTCAAACTCACGGGCGGCTATCCGGCCGGAAAGTTCATCTATCAGTTTTCCATGATTGGCGGTTCCGATATAGAAATTACCATTATAATAATTGGTAACGATTTCTTTGATGGGAAGCCTCATCAATTCACTTTCCGGAATAGGGACTTTTTGAGGAATCTCCTGTGCACAAGAGATCCAATGGATGCACAACAAATAAATTACAGGAATTAGTTTTTTCATAAGCATTACATTAAAAATGATAGGGCAAAAGTAAGCCTATCAGCGTATCAAGAGGTTATTTTTCCGTTTTATAAGGTTTGATATCCGGTCATTCTATCTTATTCTTCATCTAATCTATTAATAGATAAGTTGTTCGCTCCTTAGTATAAACTTGTTGCCTACCTGTTGCAAAGTTCCTTTTCTCTAATTGTAATCTATAAACACAACTTGCGTTTATAAAAATGCAAGCTTTGTTTTTATAATTGCAAGCTTCATTTATAAAAACAAAAGTTGCGTTTATAGTTTATCAGTAAGCAAAAGCAAGTTATCTATTAATCAAATAGAAGTTTACCAGTAATGGAAAGGAAGTTTGTTATTAATGAAACAGAACTGATCTGACCGTATCTCCATGATACGCCCGCATCAATGGCCTTTCCGTTGTACTTTGCCGGTTTGCTTTTCAGTCCTTTTCTCGTTTTTTTCTACTTTCTCCTTCTTTACTTTCGCTGAAAGTGGTTTTAGTTTTTCAAGCGGGATAAAACTTTTCAGCGTTTGCGCTTTTGCTTCATTGCCGGAGATGATATTTTTTAGTTCACCATTATCCGACTTTACATCAATGTACATTTCCCCGCTGTTTTTGCCGTCAAACAGGGTATATTTGTTTGTACCGCTAATGACATTCAGGAATCCGTCTCCTTCTGTATATAAAGCTTTGCGCTGGGGAGCTTTGCCACGCCCCAACACACGATCGGCCAATGAAAGACCGTCGGTTTTAGCGGGAAGAGGTATGCCAGCCAACTGGCAAATGGTAGGAAGCAAGTCGGTTCCGTTACATACCAGTGAATTGTCACGTTCACCATGTGCTATTCCACGGCCACAGAAGATGAATGGTACCCGTTGACATTCGTCATAAGGTAGATTCTTGGTTACAGTGTGGTGGGCACCTTGCATTTCTCCATGATCGGAGGTGAAAACAATGATCGTATTGCGTTTCAATTCCGGATGCCGATCGAGAGCATCCAAAATATGACCGATATGGCTATCCACTAAAGCAACC
The DNA here is from genome assembly GCF_020982715.1 of Bacteroides sp. 1_1_30. Taxonomy (NCBI): domain Bacteria; kingdom Pseudomonadati; phylum Bacteroidota; class Bacteroidia; order Bacteroidales; family Bacteroidaceae; genus Bacteroides; species Bacteroides sp. 1_1_30. The sequence goes on along the minus strand of NZ_JAJKHN010000042.1, from coordinate 43,560 downwards.
AATTGCCCATAAGTCCAGCGATATTTGCGCCAATACCAATCAGGGAAGTCTTTATAAGGACTTTTCTTCATATCAGGAAAACCGTCAGTCTTTGCAAAATTAAAAGGAAGTGCGGGAGCATGTTCACGGTAAAACTCTACCGAATCGATTGCGGCAGCACGGGCACGCATCTGACGGACACATTGGGTTATCAGGCTTTTCTTACCTTCTTTTTTACCGATTATTTCGGAAGAAAGATTGGTCGATGATTCCAGGCAGATATCATGAGGATTAAGAAAAGAGGCAACCAGCAGGAACGGTTTACTTCCGGCTGTTTGTGGTTGTGTCGCCTTTTCTTCAATCAGTTTGCCGGCAGCCACTCCCAAGCCGTCACGTTCGTCATCGGTAAAGTAAGTTTCAAAACCATACCCTGCCGGAGCAGCAAATTTAGACTTGCCCTCTTTGGCGGAGAAAGGCAAATGTACTTTTCCACCGTAATAGGTTTCATATCCGCCACGATTGAATACTGCTCCCATTCCATTTTGAGCAAGCATCGCACGGACTTCGGTTTCGTCGGCCTCCGCACACTGATTCTCACGAATACCATATTGTCCGCCGAACATTCCGGTGAAAAGAGCAAAACGTGAGGGGACGGATACAGGATTAGCACAATAAGTACGAGTAAACGAAAGCCCTTCTTTGGCCAGGCGGTCTATATTAGGAGTGGAAAAATAGGAACCGCCATACATGTCAGCGTGTGCACTAATGGCATTATAAGATTGCTGATCGGTCATTATCAGAATGATATTGGGCTTGGTTGTTTGTGCTACAACCTGCATTGCCGGGAGCGCAAAAGCTCCGAGAGTTATTTTTGTTAATAGTTTCATAAGGCATTTATTATTTCAGAGTTTGTTTTTTCTTTCCGTATTTCTTATCTCCATTCGCATTATCTCCAGGATTCAGTTTATTATCATTATGGTTCATTGTCTTAGGGTCGGCCATTTTTACATTCATTTCTTTCCGCCAGTCATTCAGCTTTTGCATCAACTGACGGGTGATTTCCGGTTGCTCGATGGCCAGGTTATGGTTTTCTCCGGGATCAGATTGCAAGTCATAAAGCTCAATGCGGTTCTGCTGATAGAAGTCGAGTAGTTTATATCGGCCGCTACGGATAGCAGTCGAAACATAATCACCTGTTGAAGTGGGACGCTGCGAAGCTTTATGCCAAAAAAGGTCACGGGCAGCCAATGCAGGTGGATTCTTTCCAGTCAAGGCTGGTTTTAAACTCATTCCGTCAAGTTCGGCTTTCCCGTCTACGGGCGCATTGCAAAGATCGGCCAGCGTGGGAAGTAAATCGAAGCTCATTACGGGCAAGTCACATGTTTTGTTTTCCTTCTGTCCCGGAAGATGAACAAGCATTGGGACACGTAAGCCTCCTTCGTAAAGATGCCCTTTACCAGCCTTCAGAGGCGCATTGGTAGTAGCCAATTCACGTTTGTTTCCCCGGTTTGATAGTCCGCCGTGGTCGGAAATGAGTACGATGATTGTATGGTCATACTGTCCGGTGGTTTTCAACGCTTCGATCATCTTTCCTATTCCCTCGTCTACAGATTCAATCATTGCTGCATAGACAGGATGATCCTGCTGGGTCTTGCAGTCACCCGCTTCTTCCTTTTTCATAGGATCTTCTCCCAATTCCAATTTCTCAATCTTCGTTTCATAGCGGTTTATCATCTCCTGCTTTGCCTCCAAAGGGGTATGAACGGCATAAAAACTACATATTGCGAAGAATGGCTGCGAACGTGGTGTTTTGAGATAATCCACCATTTTACGGGTCATATAATCCGTTAGGTATTCACCCGGTTGAGCATCTTCCATACCGTAAATCAGTTTATCCGGGTTGGAAGTTCCCGGTTTGTTGAAAGGAGCAAAATACGTTCCTGTAGAACCGGCTTTTCCTGCACCGATATTTAAATCAAAACCTTTGTCTTCGGGCATCGTTTTACCGTCGCTTAGATGCCATTTGCCTATAATACAAGTGTTATATCCGGCTTCCTTAAAAGGCATAGCTATACAATAGCTGTCAGCATCTACTTTACGGTCATCGGTTTTGGCTCCTGTCTGCGGACGGGCACAATGCCGACCGGTTATGAGCGAATAGCGTGACGGTACACTTCGTGGATAGGCCACGTATGCCTGCGAGAAGTTGGTGGATTCCTGTGCCAGGTGATCTATATTCTTTGTTTCATATAGTTTAGAACCGGTAAGAGAAAGGTCGTGAGCCCCCCAATCATCCACCACAAGCATTAAGACATTAGGATGCTGCATTGTATTTTGAGCCTGCACGCACGCAAAAGGTATCACAGTGCTTGCCGCTACGAGTTTCAGAGTTAGTTTCATAAGTTATTTGTAGTCAATTAATGGTTTCCGATTATTTTTCATTTCTAACAATTCGAGTCTTTTTATATTCTTCCCAAAACCTCTTCATTTGCTGCAATGCGTCTGCATAATCACTATTTGCTGCAACATTAACAGTTTCATCCGGGTCTTTAGCATAATCATAAAGTTCTTCCGCAAGTATCTTTGTCGTATCTGTTTTCTTATCTTTCCAGTTTAGCCAGACTGTATAACGGTAACGGCCGTCTCGCAGTGAATATCCCATCTTACCTACTCTTGGATATTGGCTCACTGCATAAGGTTTAATGTTTACGACATCTTTCTTGCCTTTCACGACCTCTACTAAACTTTCTCCGTCCAAATTCAAGGGCTTTTTCAGTCCCGCCAAGTCGCACAAGGTAGGATAAATGGAAAGAAACTCTACCGGAGTCGTTACTTTTTGTGCAGGAGATGAAGGATCTATCAATAAAAATGGAACATGAGTAGCCTGTTCGAAATTGGTGTGTTTATTCCACAATCCATGATCTCCCAAATGCCAGCCATGATCTCCCCACAATACAATAATCGTATTATTCAGGCAACCGCTCTTTTCAAGAGCTTCCACTATCTTACCTATTTGAGCATCAATATAAGAAATGCAGGCATAATAACCATGCACCAGTTCACGAGCTTTCTCGTCGGGAATCTTCACATTTTCAATATCCGAAAAAGAAATAAGAGAGGGAATATCGGTGTACAATTGCAGTTCACCACATTTATGATAGGCAAACTCCGGACTCCCCACCGCTTTCTTCCGGTAGGTAGCCAAAGGCATCGTTTCACGATGATATAAATCCCAATACTTTTTGGGAGCACAGAAAGGCAAGTGAGGCTTTTTGAATCCTACCGCCAGAAAGAAAGGTTTATCCGAATGACAATTGGTCAGAAAACGAACGGCTCCGTCGGCAATAGCTCCGTCATTATAGGCATTGTCGGGAACATCCGTACACTCTGTGGTAGGTTTCACATATTTCTGAATGTATTTCTCTATTTGATTTTTCTTATCCATACCTTTCGCCTGCGCTTCTTTATGGTATTTATTATAAAGTCCACGTATTTCCGGACTTTGGTATTGCGCCATTACAGGTTGTTCGAATCCGGCATTTATAAACTGGGCATGTTCCATATATTCTTCCGACCAGGAACGGGCATCCTGTTGTTTATCGACCGAACGGGGATCGTAGATTTTTCCGATACCTGCTACTCTATACCCGTTCTCCTTAAAGTACTGCGGCAGGGTGACAACATCCGGATTCTGCGAGCGAATCAATGTTTTAAGATCCCACACACGGGTACGATCCGGACACATTCCTGTCAACAGACTGGCACGTGTTGCTGCCGACACGGCCTGCTGACAATAAGCTGACATAAAAACGGTTCCTCTTGTGGACAAACGGTCTATATGAGGAGTCTGTGCCACGGGATCACCATAACAACCAAGCAAAGGCTTAAGATCATCTACAGCTATGAACAATACATTTTTCCGGGACAGTTGCGTTTCATCAATAACAGTTTGTGCATTCATTACAAGAGGCAGACAAGTACTTGCCAAAGCGGAAACTGCAACTGAATAGGGTATTAGATTCTTCATCATATACTTATTTTAAAATTAACACATCATTATTTCACTTTACATAAATTGGAATTCTACCGGTTCGGAGTCCTTATAACCAATCCGTTCCAGCTTCAAGACAATGCATTCTCCTGCTTTCAGAGAAACCGGACTTGTATACAGATGCCAGTTACCTTCTTTATTCTTTATCCGGTAAATAGCTGAATAAATACTCAAATCATTCTCTACATATACTTTCCCATTTTCTGTTCTCAAATGAGGGCGTTCACAACAAGGTTTCGTTCCTTCCGGCCACATTTTATTCACGAAATATTCTTCCGTTCTCTGCTCCCAATCAATATTGAACGGCTTTATCCATTCTTTCTGATAGGCAGCGCGCATCTGTTTCAATACCTTTTGATAACCAGCATCATTACACAGATTATGAATCTGATGCGGATCTGCGGTACAATCATATAATTCTTCTTCAAAAGCCGGTGACATGAACCAACGTTCTTGAACAGTATCTAATTTTCCCTCCTCATGGAGCCGTAACATCTCCTGCATCATCGGCATATCCAAACGGAACTTCACAGGACGGTAAACCGACTGTTGAGACATATAATTCCGTATATAAAGATAACGTTCCGAACGAATGGACGCACGTTTTTCTATCTGTTCATCAAAGCGATCGGTTGCACCAAACACATATTTTCTTTTTTCAGTCGCTTTATAGGGGCCATACATCGCTTGTCCATGCATATAGGACGGAGGAACTATTCCTGCAAGTGATAATATCGTCGGAGGAATATCTACGAACATATTCAGAGATGTATTCTGTGTACCTGCCCCTCTTCTGTCCGGGAAACGAATCATAAAAGGAACATGAGTCCCCGAATCCATAATCTCACGTTTAGCACGCGGCAGAGGACCTCCATTGTCCGAATAGAATAAGACAATGGTATTTTTTGCACGCTCGCTTGCCTCCAGTTCCTCCAAGAGTCTTCGGAATTGTTCATCCATCTTTTTTATATTAGAGTAAAGAACGGCATGATCATGACGCACTATTTTAGTGTCAGGGTAATAGGGAGGCAAAACAATATCCTCCGGTGAAACCACCAAAGGCAAATCTGTATTTTTCCATATAAAAGACTCATGTGTGACATTCAAATTAAAGATAGAAAAGAATGGTCGGTCGGCAGGCGCCTTCTTCCAATGTGCCTTTCCTCCTTGCTCATCCCAGGCAGAAACAGGTGAAGTGAACTGATAATCGGTTTTTGCATTGTTCGTACAATAATATCCTTGTTGCCGCAAAAATTCGGTATAACATTTTACTCCTGCAGGCGGAACAACTCCAAACTCTTTATTAAAATAATTGGAACGCATATAATTAGCCCCATCAGCTGAAGCATACCGTCCGGTTATTAATGAATAACGGCTGGGAGAAGATACTCCCACGCATGTATACATATCAGTATGCAAGATAGCTTGAGCCGCAAAAGAATCGAGATTAGGGGTTACTGCAACTTTATCTCCATAACATCCCAGGTACGGACTGATATCCTCACAAACAATGACAAGAATATTGGGCCTTTCCTTCACCGGCTCCATCGGGTTTTGCATGGGTTGCCGGGCAATTCCACAGGTAGATACTCCTGCTAATAACAAACTGGAAATCATCTTATAATTAGTATCCATGTGCTACTGTTATTAAATAGTATTAAATGAAAAGTGTAAGGCAAAGATAGGCATTTGGACAAACTGGAAGGTTTCATATCCGATAAAATAGGTTTCATTTCCGGTTTATCTATACAGGAGGTATTCCTACTATGCTTAAATTCGCTATCTTTGTCTGAAAGTGATGACTACAAAAACCAATTTTGAAACCATGAGACAGACGCTACTACTACTGTTTTTGGCACTCATATTAATGCCGGATACAATCAACGCACTGCCGTTTAAAGAAATATCGACAGACAACGGTTTGAGCAACCGTCGTGTGCAAGAATCAATTTTGGATGATAACGGGTATATATGGTTTGCCACCCGGTCTGGGATTGACAGATACAATGGAGAGTTTTTTGTGCATTATACTTTATCAATATCTGCTGAGAATGAGGTAACAGAGCATCCCAGAGGCATCCTAATCAACGATCAAAAAGAAATTTATGCTTTTAGTGAAGCAAATATCTATAAGTTCTCCTATGAAACGGACTCTTTTCACCAAGTGAACAATGTCAATCTCACGCAACGTGAAGCTATTAATGCAATTACCTTCGACCCGACAGGACATTTATGGATTGGTACTACTGAACATTTATACAGATTCAATACAAACGATTCCACCTTGCAATCCATCAAACAGAAAGTGGCTGTTCACTGCCTGCTTTTCGAAAAAGAAAAACATGGTTGGGCAGGAACATCCAAAGGGGTTTTCCACCTTGTCGAACAGGAGGATGAAAGTTATCTACCCAGAAGGGAGAAATATCTTTCCGCACTCAACGATAAACGGATACAATCATTGTATCACGACTCATTGACTCATCATCTATGGATTGGTACTTTTTCTCACGGCATTTATATCTATAACAAACCACAGAAAGAACTGATTGCAGACAAGGCTGTTCACCAAGCTGTTCCGGTACGAAGCATCACCTCCGTAGGAACAGACCGTATCTGGGCAGGAGTAGACGGGGCTGGAATTTATGAATACAACAGATTTACCGGGGAACGTGAAACAGAATATTCTCACAATGCCACCGGATACAAGTACCTGAAGGCAAATACGATCTATCATATCTTAGATAATAAAAACTCTATCTGGGTATGCACACATACAGCCGGAGTATTTGTGTACAATAAAAACCGACTGGTAAGCACCACTTATCACCACATAGAAAATAACTCCCAATCGCTAGCCAACAATCATGTGAACTGTTTACTGGAGGACGACCGCAACCGCTTATGGATAGGAACCAACCAAGGTATCAGCCGATATGATCAAACAGATGGTCAATGGCGTCATTTTTTTCAGAATGACCAGAAAGATAATGCCGTCATTCTCTCACTTTGTCAGGATAAAGAAGGGAACGTATGGGCAGGAGGCTATGCCAGTGACGTAATCAATATCGACCGTAACGACCGGATTCACATCATCGATCTTCCCAAAAAGGAAGGAAGCAAACCAACCAAGAATTATATTTATGCCATTACGCAGGATCAGGAAGGCAACATTTGGTTAGGTGGAATCATCAACGAACTGATGAGATATAATCCTACCACTCACAAGGTGGATTATTATCCCATCAAAGGTATTAACCAACTTCTTACTTACGGAAAAGATACACTATTCGTTGCTTCTACCAAAGGAGTGATTATCTTCAATATCCAAACAGAGAAAGGTGATTACCTGCCCGTCGGAGAAAAAGAGAAGAGTATGCAATTTATTACTCAAAGCCTCTGTATTCCCCCTTCCACCCCACAGCAACTTTGGATTGGAACAGAAGGAAAAGGAGTACTCTGTTATCAGTTGACTGACGGAACAACCAAACAATACACACAAGCGGACGGTCTTTCTTCCAACAATATTTGTGGAATACAATATGATGGACAAGGACGTATCTGGGTCAGCACCGAAAACGGTTTGAACTGCCTGCATCCCAAACATGGACGGATCGATGTGTTTTATGAAGCGGACGGACTGCCCGACAATATCCTCAACTTCCGTTCCTTTTCACAGTTCCGCAATAACCATATTGTATGGGGAACTCCCGAAGGAGCTTTTGAACTGAACCCTGATGAATTTGCCCAAAAGGATGAGACTTCTTTCAATCTCCGTTTTGAAGAATTCGCCCTGTTCAATGTGCCGGTTCGCCCCGATACAAAAGATTCTCCCCTGCATACTGTGATTGACCGCACCGAACAGATTGCCCTGACTCACGGACAACATTCCTTTTCTTTCCGCTTCCTGAATTTAGGATACTTGAATGTATCCAAGAATCTATATAGTTGGTATTTGGAAGGCTTCGACCATGCATGGAGTTTACCAACCGACCATCATCATGCCGTATATACGAATATCCCCCCGGGCAATTATACGTTCCGTGTCAAAGTATTTAGCGGAGGCGATGAAAAGAATTATCAAGAGAGAAGTATTCACATCACTATTGCTCATCCGTGGTGGAATACCCCGTTTGCATGGGTGTTATATCTTTTACTTACCGCACTATTAGTCTATTTCCTGATTAAAGCATATAAAGATCGTATGGATGCGCGGGATTCAGATCAAAAGATTCGTTTCTTTATCAATATAGCTCATGATATACGCACACCGTTAACACTCATTAAGGCTCCTTTGAATGAAATTGAGAATGAGCCTTTGACAGATAACGGACACTCCGCTCTTACCCTAGCACAACGCAACACGGAGAAGCTATTGAATATGGTAACTCAACTGTTGGATTTCCAGAAGATAGAACGCGAAGCGATGACGCTGCAAGTGGAAGAAACAGAAATGTCCGCTTTCATCGGCAGCGCGGTAGGCAACTTCGAACCGCTTGCACGTGAAAAAGGAATCAGCCTGCACACGCAAATCTCCCCTGAAGGAGAACATCCTATTTTTATCGATCGCCGGAAAGTATCTCTTATTTTGGATAACCTGATTTCTAACTCAATCAAATATACGTGCCAGCACGGGAATGTATGGGTGAAATGCTCACTCACTGATGAGAAATTAGTACTTGAAGTAGTAGATGACGGAATAGGTATATCTACCCAGGCGCAAAAGAAATTGTTCAATCGTTTCTACCGTGCCGAGAACGCTGCCAACTCCAAAGAAACCGGCAGTGGCATCGGGCTCTTGCTTACCAAGAAAATGACGTTATTGCATAAAGGCAGTATCGACTTTTCCAGTACGGAAGGAGTCGGAACGACTTTCCGTATCCAGCTTCCTGTATCACAGAGTGACTACAACAAAACAGAACTTATACAGAAAGACTTTCACCCGAAAAAGGAAGTACAACAAGAGAAACAACCAGATGAAGCGGGGAAAATCAAGATCTTGCTGGTAGAAGACAACGAAGAATTACGGGAATACCTCGCCCGTTATCTGAAACAGGATTATTCTATTGTAGAAAGTGCAGACGGACAAGCGGCTTTGGAAGTTGTACGTAAGGAAAATCCCGATTTTATCATCTCGGACGTAATGATGCCACTTCTTTCGGGAACTGAACTCTGCAAACAACTTAAATCGAATATTGAAACCTGCCATATCCCATTGATTCTATTGACGTCACTCGCCGAACGCGAAGACATCATCAAGGGGCTGAATGCAGGAGCCGACGATTATATCACAAAACCGTTCGATCCTGCGGTATTGAAAAGTAAAATTGCTTCTATAATCAATAACCGTAGCTTGTACAGAAAGAAATATATCGACAAGTCTGCTTTCAATGATGAGTCGTTGCTTGTAAACGAACTGGATAAGCAATTTATGGAACAGGTAGTGGAATACATTGAAGAAAAGATGATGAATGAAGACTTTTCTATTGATACACTAGCCATAGAGATGGCTATGAGCCGGTCTGTATTTTTCAAAAAAATAAAGTCTCTGACAGGACAAAATCCACAGGAGTTTATCCGTGATATTAAGATGAAACGTGCTGCCACGCTTTTGCGTGAACACAAATATAGTATTGGAGAGATTGCTTATCTGACAGGTTATCCGAATGCTAAATATTTCAGTACAGCATTCAAGAAATACTATGGTTGTACTCCGAGTTCATTTGTAGAAGATGAAATCAGTGCCCCATCATATTCAGACGAAGTATAGCGTGTACCATAAAGTATGAACCTAGTGCATTATAATCTGTGTCGCGAATGGCAGTAGCAGTAATTGTGCGTATCATTGAAACGTCCTGACGAAGAATATCGTATATTTTGAAGCGGAGAAGGATTTGTTTCCGCTTTAGGAAAGCTTTCGACAACTGACAGTTCCACATCAGGTTTTCGCGAGCATAGCCACTATAACCATAACCGGAACGTTGAAAATACGTAAGATCACTGAACAGTTCTATGTTCCACGGAAAATAATACTGTATTTCTGTTCCGAAACGATAATCATAAGTCTCCGTACGTGTCTCTTTTACATTATTATGGGAATTATTATAAAGTAACTCCGCACGGGCACTGATTTCCATTTTTTTTGTCCGGTAAGTTAATTGCAAGCGTTGGCGGGCTGTCAAATGTTTCACAGTGCTTTTCACAGGAGCTTCTTTGTTTATTGTGCTATAGCCGTTCTGATTTCTGTATTGCAAATATGAATAAGTACGGAACCTCCAATTCCGGTTCTTGAAAGGAGTATTAAGAGAAAAAGAACCCATAATACGCCAGTTTCCGTTCATATTAAGGGGAGTGGTGGTCCGCACGCCGGATTCACTGTCATAAGTCACCTGATTGGTAACACTATTAATGGTGTTCTCTGCCAAAACAGCAGCAACCATATTCCGTTGATGCTTGGCATTATATGAATTGAAGTTCAGCGTAAACGTATTCGTATAGGAAGGTTTCAATGAAGGATTACCAACCTTGATATTTAACGGATTGGTGCGGTCTGTTATCGGTTGAAGATCGCGTATATTGGGCTGGCGACTTTTCCCCCGATATACAATCTGCAAACGGGTACGCTTGGAGAACTTATAGCGGAAATTGACGGTAGGAGAAACATTAAAGACTGATTTTTCCAATGGTTCTTCCAACGATTCTTTTTTCTCTAAAAGAGAATGGCTGACAGACTTTTGGGGTTCAAAGTCAGCACCTATATTATAGTTGTATTTCTTCCGGGAAGTGCGGATAGCAAGATTAAACAGGTGATTGCTGTACTGATTCTCAAAACAGTTACTTGCGTCTTCGTCATAATCAGGAGCAAAATCTTCCGCCTTCTTATCCCAGTTATAAACAAACCGGTCGGAATTGTTAATCCGATGCTGATAACTGTAACGAAACTGAAGAAAATGAAGCCAGGGCAAGGGTTCCACGTACACCAGTTGCAGTCGGTAGTTATAACCGTCCACCTTATCTTCAATCCTTTGATTCTTAACATTCTTCGTGTTATTCTTAAAGTAATGCGTAGTAGAAAGATTCGTTCTATCGGTTGAAGAAGCATTTGTTCCATAATCAACCTTCAAAGCGATGTTTCTTCCCATCCGGCTAAGTTTCCGGCTAAGCTGAAGCATCATGGTCATGTTATAAGAAGAGCTATGAGTGGTTCCGGATGATTTCCTTTCATTCAGCAATACGTCATTGCCCCACCCTTGCTGGAAGCCACTACTACCTCTGTCATTAACAGCCGTACGATATTGAGGACGGAAAATCAATGTTGTAACGGAGTCCATTTTCCATTCTAAAAAAGCATTTGCTACGAGATTATCATTTCCCTGACGATTGTGTCCGGTACTTTCAGTAATAGATTTGTCTTTACGAAGATAATTATCAACTGTAGTACGACTATCCTCCAGCCGGTCTGTTCCCACATATTGAATGTTCGACCGGAGTTTGACACGCTGCCAGTCATAAGTGACGTTCACTCCCAAAGAACGGGAAGTGGTCAGTCCTTTTTGAGTGCGAAGATTACCGGAGGAACTAGCAGATTCTCCTTGCATCTCCGAAAAGCCCTGATTGTTTGTATTATTCAGATTCCCGATAACCGTCAATTGAGAGTTACTCCGGAAACGATTTAAAGTATTAGCAAGTTCATAACGATCTTTGCTTCCATATCCGCCCATGAAATTCTCCATCCAACCCCGTTTCATATTTTTCTTGACCGACAGGTCGAGAATCATTTCCTCTTCACCATCATCAATACCAGTAAGACGGGCAAGATCGGACTGGCGTTCGTAAGCTTTCAGTTTTTCTACCATCTCTACAGGGAGATTTTTAAGTGCTGCCTTCGGGTCGTCGGAAAAGAACTCCTTCCCATCCACCAGAATCTTTTTCACTTCCTTTCCATGAATCAACAGTTTGCCATCCTCGTCTATTTCGCCGCCGGGAAGTTGTTTCACCAATTCTTCCAGCATAGAGCCTTCAGGAGTACGATAGGCCGAAGCATTAAAGACAGTAGTATCTCCTTCGGTCACAACCATCGGTGCTTGTCCCACAACAACGGTTTCTGTTAATGAAATGCTCTCCGGAGTCAAAGAAATATCGCCTAAAATCGGTGTTTTGTTATCTGTTGAAGCTGATATAGTCCGAAAAACAGGGGTATATCCGATATAAGAAATATGTAACAGAATGGATTTACTTTTAGGAATAACGACGGCTAACTGAAATTTGCCTTGTGCATCTGTTGCCCCACCCGCCAGTAAGGTACTATCCGGTAAAGCCAAAAGCCGGACCGTAGCAAACGGTACCGGCTGATTGGTTTCAGTATCAATCACACGACCGGAAAAACGCTCTTTGCCGGACTGAGCAAAAACAGTCAAACTAATCAGTAACAAGACATAACAAGTAATCAAACGGTACTGAAAAGAATAAATATGGCTGCCTATGTTCAAATTGTGTTGATTTAGTAAAATAAAACTATAATAAAATAAACCTAATCTTTATTTCTGGGCTTGACGCGGAGCACGAGTTTTTTGTCCCTGGTGGTGTCCCTGTCCCGGTTTCTGACCTTTTCTGCGGTCAAATTCCTTTCTGAATTTATTAGCATTCATCTTTTCCTGCTGATAAATCTTCAAAATCTGCTTCTGCGAAAGTATCTTGCTGAATTCATTGTAATACTTTTCACGAATATCCAGCATTTTACGGCTTTGAGTAAACTGGTTCCGCAACATGGTTGCAATCTCGTCGTCAGTCATGGACGGACGTTCTTTCTTAGCATTAGCGTCTGTGCCTTGTGCTTTAGTTTTCTCTGTTCTCGCCTTATGAGTCATCATACGACATTCACGCAATTCTTTCAGATACTTCTCGTATACCGGAGTAAATTTAGCTGCCGTTGCATCATCCAACATCAACGTATTTACTATTTGTTTAGTCTGCATCTGCACCATTTGTTCCGGTGTAGGACGCTGTTTTTTTTGTTTGTTATCCGTATTCTGTGCAGACAAAGTCATCTGGCTTCCCATCAGGAGAACGGCCAAAATTACATAAATAAATTTAGTCTTCATAATCTTCACGTTTAAAATAATTAATTGAGTTACTTAATTCAAAAATATATCATTTTCAGAGAAGCTGACGAGCTCTTCCAACTCCTCATCTGATAGTTCTTTAATCCATTTATCTACCGGTTCCGTACCATTGGCTAATACTTTTGAAGAAGATGTTGTCACCTCATCTGCCTGTCGCAAAGACGGAACAAACAGAAATCCGACCCATACGGCTGCTATGGTAATCACCGTAGAAATAATCAGCTTCGTATGAGACTTCCGCTGTTGCTTCACTCCGGCACGTTCCATCACCTTTCGTTGCACGTCCTCGAAGAATCCATCGGGGGTACGGTAAGGTGTCCGTTTTCCAATATCATCAAAATCAAAATCCTTTTTCATCGTTCTATCTGTTTAATATATATTCCTTTATCTTCTCTTTCGCATAGTGGTAATTCACTTTTAGTGTATCCACTTTACTATCCAGTACACGGGCGATCTCTTCATATTCAAGTTCATCGTAATAACGCAAGTTGAATACCAGCCGTTGCTTTTCCGGCAGACTTAGAATGGCTTCCTGAAACTTTACTGCCAACTCATTCTCATAATCAATGTAATCGGAAGCCTTCAACTTGCCCATCAACTCTTCCTGAACATCTTCCGCGGAAACAACTCCTTCATCTTTACGTCCGTTGAGCAAACGTAAACTCTCATTCGTCGCAATCCGGTAAATCCAGGTTGACAATGAACTTTCTTCGCGAAACTGATCGATATGCCGGAATACCCGGATAAAGACTTCCTGAAGCACATCTTCCGCATCTTCATGAGATACAACCAGTCTACGGATATAATTATATATCGGCACCTGAAAAGAGTCCATCAGCATCTTGAATCCCCGTTCGCGATTCGAGGCACAAGCTTCACGAATTTTATTCTCGTTTATCATCAATTCTTTTTCTGAGCTTTATTAGTTAGAACGCGGAAGGCAGGTGAAGTTAAATAGGAGATTTGGTATTTTGCTTTTATTAACAAGAGAGGGAGAACTGACGGAAATCATTGTTGGTATATACGATAGGAATAAACGCATGATTCCTGATGACGTTTTGATGAAGGTAGAAAATTATAGTGACGCTATATGCTTGGGATAGTGACGGCATCATTGTCTCATACCGTCACTATCTTTGCCGGATAGCGTCACTATGTTTTTTTAGTAGAAATACTCTATTTATAAGCTGTAAACAAGGAGATGATTACCAGAACTTATTGTGTTCCGCACTATATTCAAAGCCTGCGGCTTTCAACTGATTCACTAATTCATCCTTGTTCACATTCATATCTTCACAAAGTTCGTCAAGTGAAGAATAGCAATCGCGCAACTTCATATTGATGACGCTGAACAACATCATCGGATCTTTCGGTAATTCCATAACATACAATCTTTTAAACCGGGTGCAAAGGTACAGCAATCCCGTTGAATGGCAAAACAAATCAATCACCTATTTCTTCTATCTTCAAAGAGATTTTTTCTATTAGTTTGCTGATTTCTTCTTCCAATGGGATCACATTGAAGTCTTTCCAAAAGTTCTCATCGTATTTGAAATATGTGTCGGAGAAGATTGTACGAGTAGGCAATCTTTCTGTACGGGGAAACGCGACTACCTGTCCGGTTTCCACCTTGCAAGTAATCATCTCAAACCAGATATGAAGATCGCGACTGCCAAACAGCATTTTTGTACGTTTCACTTTGAAATGAAGATCGCCCCGGATATGATGTATGTAATAAGTTCCTTGCCACGGTTTATAAGAAATGGTATATACCACTTTTTGAGGAATCATCCGTACGTTGCGTGCGCGCCTTTCGACGAACATACCTGCCGCATTTTTCACATATACAGGATGAACTTCCAGACGGGCTTGCAATAAGGCGCTCGTTTCAGAATCAAGGAATAGTTCTCCGCAAAAAAGAGGTTCACTGATTCCTTTTTTCTGTTCAAAATGCACCACATTTACAAACCGGTCTTCTAAAAATGTCACGCCCTCCGAAGTATAGGTATAAATGCTATTCTCGATACTGGGAGTCAGGAATTCGGGCATATCTTTTATAATATCCATCTGGATACAAGCCTGGATTCCCGACTTTACTTTTACCAATAAGCTATCTTTCGCTTCCACATTGCTTAGTCGACTCATTTTCAACAGCTTCACTTGATCTGGCACTGCTGAATGTGAGGATGTCTTATAAACCTTGAACACTGCTTCCGACAAGTTTTGAAATTTATTTTTCAACTGAACTCCTTCACGATAAAAGGTAGTCAGATACACGGGAGTATGCGAATAGTTCTGTTCCCTCCGTTCAATCATTTCCCGCAAAAGTTTCTTTGGTTCACTTCGACGAATCACTACTTCCTGCAAAGGAACCACTTTAGGTTCGAGACTAAGTATATTGTGCCGTCCAATCAACAAAGCAAACTCTATATCTTGTGAAAGATAACCTATATGAGAAAAGGTAATCGAATCGTTTTTTAAAGAATCGGGTAAGGACAGTTTAAAATCTCCATTCTGATTTGTTATGCTGCCGATAGATGTCCCCCTCACTCCAACAGTAGCTGAAGAGATGGGCACACCCGTCTCCTTATCCAGCAAAGTGCCGGTAATGGAAAAGTTAATAGGCTGCTTCGGAATGGAATCCTGTTGTATATGAATCTTTTTCTCCGAAGGGAGAGTAATCAGAATATGAGTACCAATCACCTGAAACTCCAAACCGGTATCTCCCACTATATCGTACACCGCTTGGCGAATAGATCGTTCTCCTCCCTTTATCTTCACGACAGCATCATTATCAATAACTTTACTGTCATAAATAAACATATATCCCGACTGTTGGGAGACATTACCTAATAATGAATAAACAGTGCCTTTTGTCTTTGGAAGCCGAACTATCCGTTCCAATACATCGCCCCCATCCGCTCTCATCGTATCGACTACGAAAAAGAGTATGAATAGAATGGATAGATAGCGATAAGCCTGTTTCATTTTCTCAAGTTGAAATGAGTTTTATTCTGATAACAAAAGAATATCACCTTGCCGGACACATTGCAGACCGAGTGCGCTAGCTATCAGAGTAGCTACGACTTCAGAAAACTCATCAGAAAATTCAACCGTCAGTCTGCGTTCCTCCAATGCAGGTGAAGCCACTTGAATCTGCAAACTATCCGAATTCAGGTTCATCACTTTCAGAATGTTCGCCAAAGATTCATCTTTAAAACGTATGTGTTTAAAAAAGCTCCCCCACTCTTCATTCTCTTTATCCGCATCGAGAACGACTAATCGTTGCGATTGCACCACTACTGCCTCTCCCGCTTTTACATAACATTCCTGATTTCCTTTTTTTAGAGTAACTTTCACGATCCCTCTTTGTACAGATAAGCGGAACGGAGCATGTTCATCGCTCTGTACACTGAAAGCGGTTCCCAAAACTTCAATTTTAGCTTGTTCCGTATCAATCCAAAAGGGTTGTCCCTGCTTCTTTGCTACGTCGAAGAAAGCATTTCCCTGCAAACTCACTTCCCGTTTATCAGCAATAAAGTGCTCCGGATATAATAAGGAGGTTTCCTTTGCCAAAAGTACCACAGAACCGTCTTCAAGAGTCGTTGCCAAAGTGGAAATGCCTTGATTTTCCTGTGTAAGAAAATTCCGTGCCGGTTCTCTTTCAGAACCGGTCATCCAATACAAAGCTCCCCAGATGACGCCTATCAAAACGGAGGCAACTGCTCCGTATCTGATCCATTGTGAATGTTTGCGTATAGAACGGCCTTCATCAACTTTCGCAAGTAAACGGTCATTGTCCAGGCGATTATACAATCGGTTCCATGCCTGATCTGTCTTTATTTTATAAATTTCTGTTTTCATCACTTCATGTGAATATAAGTTTCAACTTCTTCTCGTAATGTCCGGAGGGCTTTTGTCATTTCAGCTTCTACTGTTTTTACTGAAAGAGAAAGCTGTGTTGCTATCTCCACATATTTCCGCCCCTCCAAACGGTGCATCTCAAAAATCTGTCGTCTGCGGACTGGCAGCTTTTCAAGAGTGTTATTTATGAATTTCTGTAATTCCTCATACTCCATCTGTTGATGAGGATCTGTCGACTGCTCCGGATTGGAAGTGTTCAATACTGCTTCACGATATCTGTTCCTAACTTCTTCGTGTTCACAATACTGCAAAGATTGATTGCGAGTCGCCCTGTACAGATAGCTTTTAACGGACTGGAAAATCTGTAAGCGCACCCTTTCTTTCCAAAGTACATAGAAAAGCTCTTCTACAATCTCTTCCGCTACCGCCATCTGCCCGGTAATGCCTGCCGCATAACAGCAAAGAGGAAAATAGTAACGGCGAAAGAGTTCCTCAAACGCTTTTATGTCACCTTCCTTTATCTTTTTTAGTATGAGCAGTTCATCCAGCATACTTGCTTTTCTTTATGATTGACTTCAAATATAAGAAAACTATCCCTGTTTCAATTCGATTGCTTTTTCAATTTATCCACTGCGTGCTCTAAAGATTCCGTAGGTTCGATAATATTGTAGTTTCCCCAAAAATCCGGATTCCAGTATTCGTCTACCTTATCATAAAATATTTGATTCAGGCTGAAAGCTTCTTTGTTGGGTATATTCTCCAATACTCCTTCTTTTCTATCAGTCACTACCATTTCGGAAGCTACCGTATAGCTTGTGGAAAATAACTTCCGCTTCCAGTCACATTTAAAACGGATCGTGTTACGAATATAGTTCAGATACGTTTTTCCATCTACATCTTTATAAGTGACCAGGTAAGAGAGTTCTTGCGGTTTGAATCTTAGACCGAGAGGTTTCTTATACAGAATAGCGGTAGTTGCCTTCGATTTATTCTGCATATCCAGACTCATTTCTATGCGGGTGAATGACAACCGTTCACGATCGATATACAATTTACCGTATAATAAAGCGTACATAAGAATGACTTTCGGGCGGAAATTAATAACATACTGCATACGATTATCTATAAGCATGGATTCTGCCATCCAGAATTCGTAATTATTCAATTCTTCAAAATCGAGTAACGCTCCCTTGTTCTTCACGACATCCAAAGTGACGCCCAGATTAGGTCCACCCACAACTTTGACAGCTAATGTGTCACTCGCTTTCTGACTAAGCAGACGACGTCCCTTCTCCACCCGCACTTTGTCATAGTTTATATTTCTATTGGTATAGGCTGTTTTAGACACATCGAGCACTGCTTCCGATATACCGATATATCGACGCCCTTTCTGTACGGTTTCCCGGTAAAATCCTGTCAGCATATCACGCTTATCACTATAATTTAAAGGAATCTTATTGATTGCTTTCTCTACAATCATACGTGGATTTTCGGCAAATACCACCACTTCATTCAACAGATTGGAATGAGGCGTCAGCCAAACTGTCAACATAGCGGCTGTTTCTTTCTCCAAAGAGATATGAGTATTTACATAACCGATATGTGAAATGTCCAGTTCACGCGGGGTTTCCGTTTTTTTAATCTTCAAAGCAAATTCTCCTTCCGCATTGGTCACAGTACCGATATTGCTACCATGCACCGATACATTTACGTTCTCCAGAGCTTTTTTATTTTGCTTGTCTTTCACCATACCAACAATCGTAAGATAATCTCCGGCATCTCCTTGCGCCCACACAGGATAGCTACAAAGCAGCAAACAAACTGATAGCCATCCAACCAAGTGTTTTTCTACATTTTTCATACTGATGCTTTTTAAAGGTAAATAAATTGCGTTTCTACTAATAAGAGCGCTCAAACCGGAAATACCCTACAGCTTTTACAAAAAAAAGAAAAAGAAATCTGATTTCAATACCATATCCGGAAATTAATAGTAATTTTCCCGGCAAATTAATGATAAAAGCAATCACTATGATACGCAAATTAGACAAGACCGAATACGCCCTGGCTACATCGTTAGCATTGGAGGTATATATACAATGTGGAGCGGAAGACTTCGATGAAGAAGGTTTGAATTCATTCAAAAGCTTTATCTCCAACGAGCAACTGATGAATGAATTAGTGATTTACGGTGCTTTTGAGGATAAGAATCTGGTCGGCATCATGGGGACAAAGAATGAAGGAAAACATCTTTCTTTATTCTTTATCCGAAAAAAGTACCAATGCAAAGGTATCGGCAAACAGTTATTCTGTTTCGCTATCAATGATTGTCCGGTAGATGAAATGACTGTTAATTCATCCACGTACGCTATTCCTTTTTATCAAAGTCTGGGTTTCGACAAGATTGCCGGGAAACAATGTACCAACGGGATAACCTATACTCCGATGAAATTTACGATGAGTTGCCTCAAAGAATAATTCCCGGTAGTCACTGATATAATTGTTAATTATGCTTGTGAATATGTATTTCATATAAAAATAGTTTCTACCTTTGCGGCCGTTATGATGAAGTACATATTCTGTATACTATTAGGCGTATTTCTGAATTGGGGATTCCATCTGATTTCCGATGAAGCACAGGAGGCATACCGGTTAGAAGCCGGTAGTACCAGCATACAAACCTATACCAATTCATACACCTCCAAAACCAGCATCATACAGCTGGATAAAGAACAGAAACTAGTCAAAACAAAAGAATACACCGGAAAACAAGATTACAATAACGATAATGGCGTTTTAAATCCATTCTCCTTCCGACACCTCTCTCCTTTAAAGATACTACGATTCAATATTCCTTCTGTCACTATCCGTATACTAAGCTCTCTGAAGATTCAGCTTCCTCAAAACCAATGGACAGGTTTTTCATATTATACCAATCTTTTTAAATATTCTGATAGATATCATATCTATTCATTAGGTCACATACTCATTTAGCCATTTTATATTTTTCCGGCATAAGACTATTCCAGTCTTTGATGCCTCACTTTCTGTTTGCATCCTCCATTTAAGTGAAAAGAGTATTCACTATGGTCTGGAAGCCAATAACATTCTTTTTTTACCATAACAACCAAAGTATATAAAATGGACTTTTTATTGGATTTCATCCTTCATATCGATCAATATATGGTTATGATTGTGCGTGATTATCATGCCTGGACGTATGCCATTTTGTTTTTTATAATCTTCTGTGAAACCGGATTAGTGGTCACTCCTTTTCTTCCAGGTGATTCTCTGCTCTTCGTTGCAGGAGCTATTTCTGCCTTACCTGACATGCCTATCAGTGTGCATATACTCGTTATCATTTTATTTGCCGCTGCCGTATTAGGCGATTCCTGCAATTACATGATCGGACATTTCTTTGGTCGAAAGCTTTTTAATAATCCCAATTCCAGGATATTCAAACAAAGCCATCTGGAGAAGACACACGAGTTTTATAAGAAATATGGTGGGAAAACAATTATTCTTGCCAGATTCGTCCCGATAGTACGCACGTTTGCTCCCTTCGTGGCAGGAATGGGAAAGATGAACTATTACTATTTTATGATGTATAATTTAGCGGGTGGTGCGGCTTGGGTTGGCATATTCTGCTACGCCGGTTATTTCTTCGGAGACCTTCCGTTTGTACAAGAGAACTTGAAACTGCTGATCGTTGCCATCATATTCATCTCTATATTACCTGCAATCATAGAGGTAGTACGGGCCAAACTAAAGTCTTAAAACGCCAAACTATAATCTGTATTCATTTGTTACTAATATAAATAGAGAAGAAAAAACAATTTAAAGTTTTTACACTTATGAAAAATTCTTTTTTTAGCCGGTTTACTCCAAAGGAGCCCAAATTTTTCCCATTGCTGAAACAACTTTCAGAAGTACTTTGTGAAGCATCCGTTGTTTTAACAGAAAGCTTGCAACATGACTCACCAACAGAACGTGCAGACTACTACAAGAAAATCAAAGAGCTGGAACGTGAAGGGGACAAACTGACGCATCGGATTTTTGATGAATTGGGCACTACATTCATCACTCCTTTCGACCGTGAAGATATTCATGACTTAGCTTCCTGCATGGATGATGTCATCGACGGAATAAATAGTTGTGCCAAACGAATCTCTATTTACAATCCCCGTCCTATCTCGGAGAACGGAAAAGAATTGAGCCGTTTAATTCAGGAAGAAGCGACCTACATCTGTAAAGCCATGGACGAACTTGAAATATTCCGTAAGAAACCGACTCTTCTCCGGGAATATTGCTCAAGATTACATGAAATCGAGAATCAGGCAGATGACGTATATGAATTCTTTATCACCAGGCTATTTGAAGAAGAAAAAGACTGCATTGAACTTATCAAAATTAAAGAAATCATGCATGAACTGGAGAAAACGACCGATGCCGCAGAGCACGTAGGCAAGATTCTGAAAAACCTGATTGTAAAGTACGCATAAAGTAAGCCGGAACACATGGAATTATTAGTAACTATCATTATTCTGGCTCTGATATTCGATTATATCAACGGCTTTCACGATGCAGCAAACTCAATAGCTACAATCGTCTCTACTAGGGTGCTTACGCCCTTTCAAGCTGTACTATGGGCTGCTTTCTTCAATTTCGTTGCTTTTTTCATTGCCAAATACATAATAGGCGGATTCGGTATTGCCAACACAGTATCCAAAACGGTGGTAGAACAATATATCACTTTACCTATTATATTGGCAGGAGTCATAGCAGCCATCACCTGGAACCTGATAACATGGTGGAAAGGTATCCCGTCTTCATCCTCACATACGCTTATCGGAGGATTTGCAGGAGCTGCCATTATGGCAAACGGGTTTGAAGCAATTCAACTTAATATCATTCTTAAAATTGCAGCTTTCATCTTTCTGGCTCCTTTTATCGGAATGGTGATTGCTTTCGGTTTCACTCTGTTTGTGCTTTACATCTGCCGCCGTGCACATCCTCATACAGCTGAAGTCTGGTTTAAGAGGTTGCAGCTCGTTTCTTCCGCTCTCTTCAGCGTCGGACATGGATTGAATGATTCACAAAAAGTAATGGGTATCATTGCCGCTGCCATGATAGCCGCCCATTCTATGGGATTGGGCATGGGTATCAACAGCATCAATGACCTTCCCGACTGGGTTGCTTTTTCGTGTTTCACCGCCATCTCACTCGGCACCATGTCCGGAGGTTGGAAAATAGTAAAGACAATGGGAACCAAAATCACCAAAGTAACCCCATTGGAAGGAGTAATTGCCGAAACAGCCGGTGCTTTCACTCTCTACATCACGGAAATGCTGAAAATCCCCGTTAGTACTACACATACTATCACAGGTGCAATCATCGGAGTAGGTGCAACCAAACGCCTCTCTGCCGTTCGCTGGGGAATAACAAAAAGCCTCATGACTGCCTGGATTCTTACAATTCCGGTCAGTGGACTCTTGGCAGCAACTATCTATTATATTGTTTCCCTCTTTTTGTAGAGGAAAACAATATAATGAATAATTGACTGCCGACACTCTCGCAAAAGAAAAGAGCTGAACATCCATGTCCCTTGTCTCTTTTCTGTCTAACTATCAGGAATATAAAAATGAATAAATCCATCACTAAATGTCACATTTGCCAACTTTGATTGCCGACCTTGCGCTGATATTAATATCGGCCAGTGTAATAACCTTGCTGTTCAAATGGATGAAACAACCTTTAGTCTTAGGTTACATCATTGCCGGATTACTAGCGGGGCCTTATATAAATATTTTCCCCACCGTGGGAGATATCGAAAATATCAATATATGGGCGGAAATAGGTGTTATTTTCCTGCTCTTCGCACTTGGACTGGAGTTTAGTTTTAAAAAGCTCATGAATGTAGGTTCCACAGCTTTTATTACGGCCACCACCGAAGTCGTCAGTATGTTGCTCATAGGTTTTCTGATAGGACAATTGTTAGGATGGGGTACAATGAATTCCATCTTTCTTGGGGGAATGTTGTCTATGTCGTCTACCACAATTATTATCAAGGCCTTTGATGATTTGGGGTTACGCAACCAGCGTTTCACGGGCATCGTATTCGGTACTCTGGTAGTGGAAGACCTGATTGCCATTTTAATGATGGTACTTCTTTCTACAATGGCGGTAAGTCAGGACTTTGTGGGTGAAGACTTATTGATTAGTGTTCTCAAAGTCGTTTTCTTTTTAATCCTGTGGTTTCTCATCGGTATTTTCGTTATTCCGGCTTTTCTTAAAAAAGCAAAGAAGCTGATGAATAATGAGACGCTTTTGATTGTTTCAATCGGTCTTTGTCTGGGAATGGTGGTATTGGCCACCTATACAGGCTTTTCAACGGCGTTAGGTGCATTTATCATGGGATCTATTCTTGCCGAAACCATCGAAGCCGAGCACATCGAACATATCATACAACCGGTAAAAGACCTCTTCGGAGCTATTTTTTTCGTATCAGTCGGTATGCTGGTGAATCCGGCTATATTGGTAGAATATGCCTGGCCTGTTATCATCATTACTCTGGTTACCATTATCGGTAAAGCCATTTTCTCTTCATTTGGCGTACTCTTATCCGGAGAGCCACTGAACACTTCTATCAAATCCGGATTCAGCCTGGCACAAATTGGAGAGTTTGCTTTCATCATTGCCGGACTGGGTGTTTCGCTCAAAGTGCTCGATCCGTTTATTTCACCTATTATTGTGGCTGTATCTGTTATCACCACTTTCACGACTCCTTATTTTATCCGTTTAGCCAACCCTTTTGCCGAATGGCTTTACAAAATATTGCCTACTAAAGTACAGGAAACATTAGATCGTTATGCTTCCGGCAAGAAGACCATGAACCACGATAGTGACTGGAAGAAATTACTAAAAAACATGATTGGCAGGGTTATTATTTATAGCGTATTGCTCACTGCTATCTGGCTGCTGTCTATACAAATCATTTATCCCGCCATCAGTGAAATGTTTGCTCCTGTTACCCTATGGATTAAGCTGGTGATGTGTCTGGGCACTCTTTTGCTTATGACTCCTTTTTTGTGGGCACTCATCTCCAACAAATACAACTCTTCCGAATTATTCCTGAAGCTATGGAGAGATGAGAATTACAATCACGGACGACTGGTTTCTCTCGTTCTAGGCCGTGTATCTGTTGCTCTTTTCTTTATCACTAGCGTAGTTATCAGCTATTTCAAGCTGAACTGGGGAATAAGTGTGATTATTGCCATAGCTGTTGTGGCATTGATTCTTATTCTTAGGGAAGACCTCACGCAATATTCACGATTGGAAACAAGATTCCTAGCCAATCTTAACCGACGGGAAGAGATTGCTAAAAAACGACACCCGCTAAAAACAAGTTTCAATAGCGAGTTCAATGACAAGGACCTTGATTTGACGTCTGTCGTGGTATCGCCTTATTCCGATTACATCGGCAAGTCTTTAGGAGAACTTTCATTCAGGCAAAATTTTGGAGTGAATATAGTTGCAATCACGCGTGGTGATTTGAATATATACATTCCGAAAAGTTCTGAACCTATTTATCCGCAGGATAAACTGACTGTAGTCGGTACGGATATGCAATTGCAGGAGTTCAGAAATAGAATAGAAGATGTAAAAAACACAATAGATACGGATGCAGTAGATAAAAAGATGACGCTCCACTCTTTCACTGTAGATGATGAATTCCGTTTCTTAAATAAAACCATTGCGCAGTCTCATTTGGGAGAAAAGTACGACGGTATCGTTGTGGCTATTGAACGGAATAATGAATTGATCCCTCTGGATAAAGATACGGCTTTCCAATTAGGAGATCTCGTTTGGATTGTGGGGAACCGCGAGAAGATTAGAGAAATACTGTAATAAAGTCCGGGTTCAAATAAATCACATTACATATAAAACAAAAGAGAGCTGTAAACATTTAATCTACAGCTCTCTTATTTTAATTTATTGTATATTCAGCGATCTTTACTTCACTTCCTCAAATATAATCACAATTGTATATCAGTTTATTACATTATGCTTGGTACAAATATGGCTATTTTATAACCAAAGCATAATCTTATGGGGTGTTTTGTATGCTCAATAAACGCATAATATAACTTTAACTTTATTTAAGTATTTTCTTTTGTTTGCAGATGCTTTCATTTCGCCTTGGATATTTGCATTTGTTTGGATTTTCTTTTCATAAACCATTGATTTGCAAAATTGTACCTATTTTTATCTTTCGTTTTCTATGAAAATGTGTTGTATCTTTGCATTGCGAAATAAACAACAATAGGTATGAAGCAAAAACAATATATACTTCACTCTCTGATAATCGAGGTTACTATGGTGCTATTAGCTTCGATGGTAGCGTTTCAAGTATGCAATATGCTTGGAATACGAATGAGTTTGATTCCATTAGTTATGGTCATCGGATATGTCATACAAAAACTACTATACCATCTTTGCTGTATCTCAGCAAGGTATATTGTTGATGCAATTCCTCCATCACTTCTAATATCTATCAAAAAGTGTGTGAGTAAAAAGATACAGCCTTTAGCATATTCACCTACCTCAAACTGTAAAGAAGTCCAGAAGAAGCGAATGGAGCTATTTCATTATGAATACCAACGTGAGCAGCAACAATACCAATGGCAAAAAGAACGAGAAGAAGATGAAAAGTTGAATGCTATCCTAAGATACACACGAGATATATTTAAGCGTTTTGATTTGGAGGAAACAGAGATTTACCAAATATGCGAATCTGTCCGCTATTTTGCAGCTAACCGTCAAGTGCTTTCTGCAACCGAAATTCATATCAAGAAGCGTACCTCCCTCACTCAAATCTCGTTGAAGAACTTTGCTTGGAATATCGCTTTTCAATATAATATAGGTGGAGATATGACTACATCATTCGTAATGGTGACATTCGCAGAGTGGTTTACTAATTCAACATTTGATACTATTAGGAAGAATCTGCGTACAACCACAGGACGGCACAAGATTGAAATTGATGAGAATATCTTATCAAAATACATTGTTTGAGCCTCTTTTCCACTTCCTGATAATAATTATTATAGGAAGTAGTGCTGATGTCGGATAAATTATATAATTTTGCTCTGTGATTAAAACATTTTACCTCATGGCTAATTTAAACAGATTAAAAGTGGTACTTGCAGAGCAACAGAAAACAGGAAAATGGCTTGCAGAGCAAATTGGGAAGTCCAACTGTACTGTAAGTAAATGGTGCAGCAATTCGGTTCAGCCAGACCTTAAAACGCTTAATGATATAGCCAATGTTCTTAATATTGACGTGAAAGACCTAATTGTCAGCAGTAATCATAACTGATTTATTGTCATGGAAGTAAACAAGAAAGAACTCAAAGAACAAGAGATACGCACTCTGTTCATTACTCCTGCGCTCCAACGAAAAGGTTGGGCTGTAAGTGTAAATATGCGTGAAGAGTACTATTTTACAGATGGTCGAGTACTTGTTATTGGCAATCAACATTCAGTAGCGGAGGGCAAAAAAGCGGATTACCTATTATATCATAAAGGTAAGCCCATTGCGGTAGTTGAAGCTAAAGATAATAAACATGCGGTTGGGGGGGGCATTCAACAAGCTATGGATTATGCCCAAATCCTTGACCTTAAATTTGCCTACTCCAGTAATGGCGATGCGTTCTTGGAACATGACTTTATCACGGGGAAAGAAACAGAAATTAAGTTAGAGGACTTTCCGACAGAGGAAGAACTATATAACCGTTATCTTGAATCCAAAAGCTACACATCGGAGGAGCTCAATATAATAGAAACACCTTTCTACTATGATGCTCATAGCCATGAACCAAGATATTATCAACGTATAGCAGTTGACCGTACAGTAGAAGCTATCGCAAGAGGACTACAACGTGTCCTTGTAGTAATGGCAACTGGTACTGGTAAGACTTTTACTGCATTCCAGATTATCCATAAACTTCATAAGAGTAAAGCAAAGAAAAAGATACTTTATCTTGCAGACCGCAATGTTCTTATAGACCAAACAATGGTTCAGGACTTCAAACCTTTCAAGAAGCAGGGTATAATAACTAAAATAATCTCACCTAAAGAAGGAGAAGCTAAGATTAATTCTGCGTTTGAGGTGTATATGGCTTTATACCACCAATTAGTCGGGAAAGAGGGTAAACCAGACCCATTCTTGGAGGTGCAGCCAAATTTCTTTGATTTAATTATTGTCGATGAGTGTCATAGAGGAAGTGCAAAAGACGATTCCGCATGGCGCAAGGTATTGGAATATTTTAGTGCGGCTACCCAAATTGGTATGACAGCCACACCGAAAGCTGACGAAGGAGCAAACAACTTGGATTATTTCGGTGAACCAGTATATACCTATTCACTTCTTCAAGGCATTCAAGATGGTTTCTTAGCTCCATACAGAGTTACAGCAGACTTTATTAATATTGATTTACAAGGATGGACTCCAGAAGAAGGTGAAATAGATTTATTAGGCAAGGAGATTGAACAGAAACTATATCAAAGACAGAATATAGGTCGTGATCTTGCCATCAAGTTAAGGCGTAAAGTAGTAGCACATAGGATAACCCAAATGTTACATGACATTGGTCGTATGACAAAGACAATCGTATTCTGTTCTGATATTGAGGAAGCTGCCGAAATGCGGACGCTGCTTATCAATATGAATAGCGATTTATGTAAAAAGTCGCCTTACTATGTTACACGTATTGTTGGCGAGGATAAAGAAGGTAAGAAACAACTGGACAATTTCATTAGTGTAGATGAGCCTTATCCTGTAATTGTTACCACATCTGAACTTTTATCTACAGGAGTGGACTGCAAAACTTGTGGTTTAATCGTCATAGACAAAGAAATTGGTTCTATGACTGAATTTAAGCAAATCATTGGACGAGGTACACGACTTAGAAAAGACAAGGGCAAATGGCATTTGGAAATCCTTGATTTCCGCAATGCTACCGCAAAATTCAAAGATCCAGCATTTGATGGCGACCCGGAACCACCAAAAGGAGGAGGGAAAAAGCCCAAGCCTTACAAAATCATAGATGCTCCAGAAATTCCAATAGTATCTGAGCCTCGTGAGAAATATCTTATCAGCGGTAAGAATATTCGCATTGCCCATGAAATCGTTTCAGTGTTAGGAGAAGATGGCAAGACGATGAGAACGGAAAGTGTTCAGTCGTTTGCTAAAAAGCAATTATTACGCCATTACCAAACTTTGGATGATTTTATCCAAACGTGGACGGAGGCAGAACGCAAACAAGCCATTATGGATGAATTGAAAGAATATGCTATTCTGATAGATGCTGTACGTGAAGCTAATCCGGCATTGAAGGATGCCGACATCTTTGATGTGATATGCCACGTTGCGTTTGACCAACCGCCATTAACAAGGAAAGAGAGAGCAAACAATGTAAAGAAGCGTAATTACTTCGGGAAGTACGAAGGTAAAGCCCGTGAAGTATTGGAGGCTCTTCTTGACAAATATGCAGAGAATGGTATTCTCGACTTTGAAAAGGCAAATATTTTGGAGATACCGCCGTTCAACAGCATAGGAAAACCAACAAAAATCATAAAGTTATTTGGCGGTAAGGTTGCTTTTGAGCAAGCCATCAGAGAACTAGAATATCAAATTTATAAATCAGCTTAAAAATGGCAGTAAACAACATCATAAAGCGAATCCAAAATATAATGCGCCAAGACGCTGGTATCAATGGTGACGCACAGAGAATTGAACAAATGACTTGGATGTTTTTCTTGAAAGTCTATGACACTCAGGAAGAAACTTGGGAATACAAAGATGAAAACTACAAGTCTATCATCCCCGAAGATTTGCGTTGGCGTAAATGGGCAGTAGATGAAAAAGACGGTGAAGCATTAACAGGAGAAGCATTGCTCTCTTTTGTCAATGAAAAACTGTTCCCTACTTTAAAGAATCTTCCGATAGACGCCAATACACCAAGAGCCAAAAGCATTGTTCTAGAAACATTTGCTGACTTAAACCAGTATATGAAGAATGGAACGCTTTTGCGTCAAGTGGTCAACATCGTAAATGAAATCGAATTTGACGATGCTGATGACCGCCACACATTTGGAGATATTTATGAGGGAATCTTGAAAGACTTGCAATCAGCAGGCAATGCAGGTGAGTTCTATACTCCACGTGCTTTGACAGACTTTATCGTGATGATGCTTGACCCGAAATTGGGCGAGACCTTTGGTGACTTCACCAGTGGTACAGGCGGCTTCCTTACCTCTGCTCTCAATTATATGAGTAAGAGCGTCAGTTCTGCCGAAGATGGAGAAAAACTGCAAAATGCAGTCGTGGGACAAGAATGGAAACCGCTACCTTATCTTTTGAGTATAACAAATCTGTTACTCCATGATATTGAAGCTCCCAATATAGCTAACTGTGATTCGCTTGGAACAAATATCACTGATTTCAAGGAAAGCGATAAAGTGGATGTTATCGGTATGAATCCTCCGTATGGTGGTAGCACAGAAGATAGTGTAAAAAGCAATTTCCCGGTGCAGTACCGTTCAAGTGAAACAGCGGATTTGTTCATAGCCCTTATCATGTACCGCCTCAAAGTTGGTGGTAGATGCGGTGTGATTATCCCAGATGGTTTCTTGTTTGGTACGGATGGAGCAAAACTTGCACTTAAAGAAAATTTACTCCGCAAGTTCAATCTGCATACCATCATCCGTTTACCGGGCTCGATATTCTCCCCATATACCTCTATTGCAACCAACATTCTTTTCTTTAATAATGAAGAAGCAGAGGGCTGCGAAGAAGGATTCAAGACTAAAGAGATATGGTTCTATCGCTTGGATATGCCGGAAGACTACAAGCACTTCTCAAAGACCAAACCAATGAAGGTGGAGC
Source organism: Bacteroides sp. 1_1_30 (assembly GCF_020982715.1). Lineage (NCBI taxonomy): Bacteria > Pseudomonadati > Bacteroidota > Bacteroidia > Bacteroidales > Bacteroidaceae > Bacteroides > Bacteroides sp. 1_1_30. The sequence continues at coordinate 13,601 of NZ_JAJKHN010000042.1, read as the reverse complement.
ATACCCTACCTATTCAGGAATGGTGGAAAGACAGGAAAGAAATTATCAGTGATGAAGTGGGAGAAAAGAGCCGTGTGTTCACTGCCCAACAGTTGATTGATTTGGATTGCAACTTCGACCAGTGCAAGTTCCCGAAAGAGGAAGAAGAAATACTCCCTCCGGCAGAACTGCTCAAACAGTATTTTGAGAAACGTGCTGCACTCGACCATGAAATAGACAAAACCCTTTCTGAGATTCAAAAAATTCTCGGCATAGACATAAAATCGTGTAACTGATAATAGTGAAGTGATATGAAAGATTTGACCATCTCAAACATAGAACGGCAGAATGTACTTAACAATCGTTTTGCGGTCAGTAAAGTACAAGAACATCTTGATATAGAAGGAATGCTCTTTGAGGGAGAATACCGCTTTACAAAAAAAATGGTTGCCGACTTTTATCAAGTTGACACATCTACAATAGATCGTTACCTGCAATCAAATTCTGATGAATTGAAGCATAACGGATATATTTTATGTAAGGGTAAACAGCTGAAAGAGTTTAAGTTAGAATTTGCTCACCTTATTAATGAGGCGAGCAAAACAACACAACTTGGACTGTTTAATTTCCGCTCTTTCTTGAATATGGGTATGCTACTTACAGAGAGTGAAAAAGCCAAGAAAGTCCGTAGCCTTATCTTGGATTTTGTGATTACTACCATCAATGAAAAGACAGGTGGAGGAACAAAATATATCAACCGCAGGGATGTGCATTACCTTCCTGCCGCAATAACAGAGGAAAACTATCGTAAAAATCTCACTTCTGCCATCAATCAATATGTGGACGGACATCCCACATACAAATATTCTCAAATTACAGATTTCATATACAAGGCTGTATTCAAGGAGAATGCTAAGGAATACCGGGAAGTGTTGAAGTTGGATTCCAAAGACAATGTTCGACACACGCTGTATTCAGAGGTTTTATTGGTTATTTCTTCTTTTGAAAACGGTGTGGGTGCAGCTATCAATGAACGATTCAAGGAAAACGGTGGTAGAAAACTTACCATTGACGAAGTGGAGCGTATTGTAAACGAACTTGCCGAACATCCCATGCAGAAACCTTATCTGAATGATGCCAGAACAAAAATGGCTTCAAGGGACTTCAGTTTCCGGGATGCGTATCATGGTAACATTGCAGACTATCTGCAAGCTGTTACTCCTGAAGAGTTTGAACGATTCATCGGTGACCAGTCTATTGATTTTGACCGTATTTTAGCGGACAATAAAGATGTACTGAAACGCTTAAAACAGGCAGAGGATGAGTAAGGAAATTATTTACATAGATTACGATGAAGCCCTAAACATCTATGGCAAAATGATTGATGCCAGTGATGGTGGCTTTGAAGGAGTGCGTGATGAAGGCGGTATTCGTGCTACATTGGATTTTGTGCAAAACGATTTATACTATCCTACCTTTGCCGACAAACTGACCTATTTGATGTATAGATTTTGTTCCGGGCACTTCTTCAATGATGGGAACAAGCGTATTGCACTGACTTTGGGTGCGTACTTCTTACACAAAAATAATTACTATTGGCACGCTTGTATCTGTATGCGTACATTGGAATCTATCATTTATCACGTGGCAGCATCGAACATCGACCAAGATTTGCTGCTACGCATCGTCAATAGCTTTTTGACCAGTAAAGATTATGACGAAGAACTGAAAATAGATATTGCCAATGCCATGAGCAAAGGTGAGTTAGGAATACAAAGCGAAGATTACGAATAAATGAATATAATTATGGCGAATGTACTTGAAATCATAAAAAACGAAATTACGCAAGATTATTATAAAAATAATTTTCCAAATGATGGTCAACGTTTCATTGCGTGGTATATGCGGAATATACATCTTCTGGATCAAAGACAAGCTAAAGATGCCATCACAGACGGAGCCAATGATAAACAAATTGATGCCGTATATATTGATGAAGACGAGCAAAAAATATATATTGTACAAGGGAAATACTACCTTGGTGAATCTGTTGATGCAACTCCTGTGAGAGAAGTTATATCTGCTTGGAGCCAGTTTAGTAACTTAGCTCAATTACAGGAAAATGCTAATTCTAAATTAAAGACTAAAATATCAGAAATAGCAACAGCATTAGAAGATGACTCTTACTGCGTATGTTTTGAATTAATAACAACATCTATCTTTACGGATGCGGCTATGGATGATATACATTCATTCCAAACCAAATTATCAGAGGAAGATGATGCTGAATTGAATTATAGTACACAATTCTCCGTAGTTGATAAACAAGGTTTGGAAGATGCTTATAGTTGTGTTATTGAACAAACGAATCCAACTTTAAACCATACTATCAAGCTTGAAGCTGGTAAATATATGACGACAGAATTAGGGGCGACAAGCGTAATAGTTGCAGCCATGCCTCTGAAAGAATGTATAAAACTCCCTGGCATTAAAGATGGGTCTTTGTTCCAGAAAAATGTACGACAGAGTTTAGGCATTAACAATACCGTAAATAAAAAGATCAAGAAAACCATAAACGATCCGAATAAATGTGGTGACTTCTTCTTTTTTCATAATGGAATCACTGCCATTTGTAACAAAATTGAAGAATGTGGCAATGGTGAGTTTAAACTTTATGGATTGAATGTTGTAAATGGATGTCAATCATTGAATACTATTTTAAGTTGTAGTGAGAATGTACGAAAGCGTGATGATGCTTATGTTCTATTCAGATTTTATGAAATTCCACAAAGAGACAGGGCTGATTCTATTAGCATTAACACAAACACGCAAAGTGCTGTAAAGGCAAGAGATTTACGCAGTAACAGTAAGCAGATATTAAAACTCAAAAAGGCATACGAAGCAAAATATTCTAATGGATTCTTTGCAACCAAAAGAGGTGAAATTATTCCAGCCGACAAGGACAAACAGTACTGCATAGAGTTATCATATTTAGGAAAGAATCTTACAGCTTGGTACATGCAAAGACCTAATTTATCTTATGGTGAAACTAAGATTTTTGACAAGTATTTCAATACATTGTTCAAGAACGACTATTTGCCTGAAGATGCTTATGCTCTATCGTTTTGGATGAGAAAAATAATGGATGCATGGACTCAGGAAAACCCATTAGGACTGGAAGAGGAACTACTAACAATGAAGGCTTATGCTCCATACCATCTTCTTTTTGCCATATCAATGGTTTTTGCTAAATGTAACAATCAAACAAATGTACCATCACCGAGTGAGTGCTTAAAAGTTGCTTCTGAAAACAATCTTGTTGACAGCATAATTAATATTGCGGCAAACTGTTTAAACAGTGCTATTTCGGCAGAAAAAAACAATTGCGAGCAGAATAATAAAAGTTTCATTCCTCAAAATTGGGTAAAAAACAAGAGTTGCAATGCAGGTATTATGTCTGCTATTCAGAATTATTTTTCTTTCCTCCCAACAATGAATAAGGAGATGGATTCCAAACTTAAAAATGGAGTAAAAATAGACTCAAAGTATTTCTCATATAGAGTACAAGCAGAGGATTAAAAAATGAACGGAAAGCAATTAAAAAACAGCATACTTCAGTGGGCGATACAGGGGAAACTTGTACCGCAAGATCCTAATGACGAACCTGCATCTATGCTTCTTGAACGCATCAGAGTAGAAAAAGAAAAACTAATTAAGGAAAAGAAAATCAAGAAAGACAAAAACGAATCAATCATTTACCGTGGTGAGGACAATTCCTATTATGAGAAGTTTCTCGCGACTGGTGAGGTGAAGTGTATTGATGAAGAGATTCCGTTTGAGATACCGCAGGGCTGGGAATGGGAACGAATAGGCAATGTTTTTTTCGTTACAAAGTTAGCTGGATTTGAATACACTAAGTTTTTTACCAAAGAAGCACTATCAGCATCTAATCCAATTCCAATAGTACGTGCTCAAAATGTTCGTATGGGATTTTTTGAAGAAAACAAAAATGAAGCTATTTCTGAAATGTTGTCAAATCAGTTAGAAAGAAGTGCTTTGAACAAAAAATGTTTGTTAATGACATTTATTGGTGCAGGTATAGGTGACACTTGCATTTTTCCTGCTGAAAGAAAAAACCACTTAGCTCCTAATGTTGCAAAAATAGAACCACTTGATGATAGCATTTCTTTAGATTATGCAGTTTTTGCGCTAATGAGTCCTTGTGGACAAAGAGGAGTAAATGCAATCAAGAAATCCACAGCTCAACCGAGCCTATCAATGGAGACTATTAGAAAATTGTTGATACCTATTCCACCTTTAAAGGAACAAAAATGTATTTCGTTAAAGTTGTCCGAAGCCTTACCATTGGTAGAAAAGTATTCAAAAGTACAAGAAGAACAAAATCAATTAAATGTCGAAATCCAATACTTATTAAAAAAATCCATATTGCAGGAGGCTATTCAAGGCAAGTTGGTTCCACAGATTGCAGAGGAAGGTACAGCCCAAGAATTGCTTGAACAGATTAAAACCGAGAAAGAAAAACTTGTCAAAGATGGCAAATTAAAAAAGTCAGCTTTAACAGATTCAGTTATCTTTAAAGGTGACGATAACAAGTATTATGAGCAGGTAGGAAAGAGTGACAAAGAAATTACTGAGGAAATAGCCTTTGATTTGCCTAATGGATGGAGTTGGTGTAGGCTAAAAGATATATGCTCAATCTTTACAGGAGCAACATTCAAAAAAGAAGAAACCGTTACAACAAAAGAGGGTGTCCGCATTCTGCGTGGAGGTAATATATCTCCTTTTGAATTGAGAATCAAAGATGATGATATATTTCTTACAAAAGATAAAGTTAAAGAGGATATTATATTGAAAGAGAATGACATATTAACACCTGCGGTTACAAGTTTGGAAAATATTGGTAAAATGGTAAGAGTAAATAGTGATATGCCAAACACAACTGTCGGTGGGTTCGTATTTATCATTCGCTTGTATCTGAAAAATCAATGGCTCTCAAAGTATATTCTCTATCTTTTAAGTTCTCCTTTTATGATTGATTTTATGAAATCTATAACGAATAAATCAGGGCAGGCATTTTATAACATTGGCAAAGAACGTTTATCAACGGCATTATTGCCAATTCCATCCTTGGCAGAGCAACATCGCATTGTTGCCCAAATAGAAAAACTATTTGAGCAACTGCGATAATTCATTTACCCGTTCTGCTATACGTTGCTGTTCAGCTAAAGGTGGAATACCAATAAGCAGGTTGTAGAATAACTCTTTATTGAGGTGCGGAATTGCTGCACCTCTTTTTGAATTTCTTAATTCCTCTTTATAGAACAAGATGAAAGCCAAGATATATGGTTTCCACATAGCCGAAGAAAGCCATAGCTGTTTGAATGTGCTTCCCACATATCCATCTTGTGGAACAGTAAAAACCTCACCTGAATTTTCTCCATCCACAAGAATGATATTGTCTCCAGCATAGACAAATTTTCCTTTCTCTACAATGGTAGCAGATGATTTTCCACGTAGGTATTTTGCATCCAGACAAATGTCCTTCCCGTTTCTCTTTTCACCGTCTATTAGTTGGCAAATATCTTTCAAACGTAGCACAGACCAATTGTTAGGATATTCAAAAGGAAGCTCTATTTCAATAATTTGCCCATTTATCCTCTCATAATACTTGCTAATTGCTCAATCTTTGAGATAATTCGGCTTTGCTCCATCAGAGGTGGAATCGGAACTAGATAAGTTTTTACTGTAGCAGTTGCAAGCTCCTTTTGTTTTGTGCTACCATCCGATTTATCTTCTATTACAGATTGTACCGTATTGCTTGTGAAATAGTAATAAAGGTATTGTGGCAGAACAAACTTTTTCATTGCTCTTATAACAGTAACATGACTATCTGCCACAGCCAATTCATACGGGTTTAAGGTACTACAATAAATTGCCATTCGTCCTAATGTTCCCAATCCTGTAGAGTTCCACATTAAATCTCCGTCCTGTAAAATACGTTCTTCACCATACGATGATAAAGTATCTGGATCTATGAATTGGGCTTTATCTATTGAGAAACCACTCCATTGATTACACTTTTGCGCTACAACAGGGTATTTCTTTATCAGAGAGTATTTAGGTGACTTCCCTCTTTGGATATAAGAACATATATCGTTAAGTCTTACCCAACTCCAGCTATCAGGTATTTCAAATGGAATCTCGTCAGTAATATTCATTTCCGTATTTCCATTCTTCTCGAAGTACTTGTTATCGTCACCTTTATAGATAACAGAATCAGACAGTGCAAACTTCTTTAGCTTGCCCTCTTTTACGAGCTTTTGTTTCTCCTGCCGTATCTGCTCAAGTAATTCTTGTGCAGTTCTTTCTTCCGGAATCTGAGGGACGAGTTTGCCTTGGATTGCTTCTTGAAGAATGGATTTTCTAAGCCTATTATGAATGCTATCGTTTAGTTGATTTAATTCTTCTTGAGATTTTTCGTATTTGACAGCGATTGGCATAATTGCTTCTATTTGAGAAATAATACGCTTTTGCTCGTTAATTGAAGGAGTAGGGATAAGAATATTGTGCAATGCCCCAGATGATAATCCTTGGATTCCAATTCCTTTGCCACCGATATAACCTATGCCCTTGTATAAATACATTACATAGTAGAAAAATCGTGTACACAATGGGATGTAAGACCGCAGTTTATGAATATGATTTTGAATCCTAATGTTATAGTCATAATTCCATATTGCACTTCTTCCAATATCTCCACCCTCGCATACCAATAAGTCGCCTTTAGTAGCTGTACATTTTCCCAATTCCTCTTCAGTAAAATACATTTCTTTTAAGGAAGATAATTCAAATCTATCCCAATAGAGATTCGATGTAGTAATATATGTGTATAAATTTCCTTTTCTATTAGTGCCGTTCAAAGCCTTTCCTGTGCAATGTGAGAAAATATATCCTAATCTACACCATTCCCAAGTAGCAGGTATTTCAAACGGAATCTCCTCGTCAATGCACTTCACCTCCCCAGTAGCGAGAAACTTCTCATAATAGGAACTCAATGAATTTGTAAATACCATACATTATTAACGATAATGAATTGTTTAACCAATAATGTATTAGACATGAACATTGAAAATTTTGAAACGTATCTTCGTCAAGGGAATATGGCGGAGAATACGATTGCAGCTTACCACTATGCCGTAAAAGAGTATTATTCTCGTCACAAGGAACTGAACAAGCGTAATTTGCTTGTGTATAAAACTTATCTCATTGAGAAGTTCAAGCCTAAAACTGTAAATCTACGTATTCAGGCAATGAACAAGTATCTTGACTATATGAATAAATCTCGTTTGAGATTAAAATCTGTCAAGGTACAACAGCGTAGTTATCTAGAAAATGTAATCAGCAATGCCGACTACGCTTTTCTGAAAAACAAACTAAAAAAAGAAGAAAACCAAGAATGGTATTTCGTTGTTCGTTTTCTCGCAGCCACAGGTGCAAGAGTCAGTGAACTTATACAAATGAAGGTGGAACACGTGCAGATAGGTTATTTTGACATCTATACCAAAGGTGGCAAGATACGCCGTATCTATATTCCTAAATCACTCCGCAAGGAAGCTACGGAGTGGCTCAATAGTACCAATCGTACAAGCGGTTATCTATTCCTCAATCGCTTTGGCGAGCGTATCACCACCAGAGGTATTGCGCAGCAGTTAAAAAACTATGCCACAAAATATGGTTTGAATGAGAAGGTGGTTTATCCTCATTCGTTTCGCCATCGCTTTGCCAAGAATTTTTTGGAGAAGTTCAACGATATTTCTTTGCTTGCTGACCTGATGGGACATGAAAGCATTGAGACCACTCGCATTTATTTGAGGCGTAGCAGTGCCGAACAACAAGAGATTGTTGATAAGGTCATAACATGGTGATGTATTTGGAAGGTTGGTCAGCCCATCCTTCCAAATTCCTCTAAAAGAACTTCATATAAATTATCAATCCTCCCAGTGTCAAACAAAAATACGCATACAATATCCAGAATCCGACAATGGCACATTTGGCTATCCTGCCATTAAGAGAAAACGAAGTGTCAGATTTTACATATTTATAGACTTCTTTCCAGTGATTAGTATGAAGTGCCTTCAATTCTGTTATCTGCTTCTCAAATAAAGATTTTTCTGCCTCAATCAATCTATGGCGATATTCAGCAAGAACAGCCTTATCCTCATCGCTAAGTTTGACATTTATAACAGTATTCTCCGTCTGAATAATTGCATGGCAAATAGTATCAGAGATATTGTCAAATGTTTTTACAGCAGCATTGAGAACCTGTGCCGATTCTTCAAAAGTTAACACTGAAGCATCTACAAATGCTTTTATCTGTCTCAATTCTTGGATAACATCTTTGATGTCCTTAATCTGATTCGTGAGATTTACAAGCTCGGTTTCAAAATCAACACGATTTTCAATTTTGCTAATGTTATCATCTTTATCTATGCACTTACTACCCTGCACTGGTAAAGGAGATTGGTCATATTTACTTTTACGCATGGTTCTATGTGATTATAAATGAAATACTATCTACCCCTGCTACGCTTAATCGGCTTACAGAGCCATTTTGCCATTTTTGCACAACGAATAGCCCAGTTACGCTCATCATCGTCCTTATCTTTGCCCCATCCATCACCGGGACTGCCACCACCTCCGCTTGAAGCCGCCATAGAAGTGGCAGCATCCAAATATCCGGCAAATAGTAAGGCGGCAACTTTGAATAAATTGGTCTGTTTGACTTCTTCATCAAGGCTTCCAAACTCTTCGTCAAAGACAGACTTAACCATATCTGGTATATCAACCTCAAATTGCTCTCCATCTACAGACATGGAATAGTGATGAGTTATAGGATTTGACAGAATAACCACTTCTTTATTATTATGTGCCTTTGTTTGTGCTTCTGTTTCTGTTGGTTGAATGGGAATTTGTTCCTTAGAAGCATGTAATCCAGCCCAAGTCGCTTCAATTTTTGATGGCATTAATTTTCGACTTTTACCCAATATTGAAGATTTATAAATGGAATTTCCTTTTCGTATAGCATAGCCTTTAACCACTCCCTCATCGTCTTTTGTCAACTTAATATCATACCCTTTGGCGTTTAACATCTGGCAATAAGTTTCCCAATCAAATTCTGGCATAGCTTTCAAAATGGCGATGCAGTCTTCACTGATTTGCTGAATATTCTCATCACGACGTTGCACGGATTGCACCCAGCCACGTCTCTCATTGATGATGTTGGCAGCATGAACGGCACGTTCACCAATATAGTGCGCATCGTTTGTTTTGCCCATATTGTCTATACGGTTAGCCACAATGTGCAAGTGAGGGATGCCACTTTTGCTGTCAGTGTGTAGTGAAACAACATACTGGCTATTTTTGATATTGGTCGGTTTAAGATGACTATCTGGTTTGCCACATCTTCTGTCAATGCTATCAAGCACGGCGATAAACTCATCCGCCAAATTCTGCCAATCCGTCATTGTCCACCCTGCCGATTCTTCTTTGGCTGGAGAAATCTCAAAGCGCAGTGCGTTCAGCGTTATGGGTTTCGGATTATATCTGTCCTTCATACATTGATGCTGGTGTTGCATCATTCGTGACCACATAGCCAAAGGTTCTATATTTTCCGGCAAGTCATTCACCTTAACGAGCCGGGCTTTGTCTTTATCTATGGAATACTCAATAGCTCGTGCTCCATGAGAAATTGCGTTTCCTTGTGCTATCATAATTTCAAATTTGATTTATACTATCTCGTATTTGTCCCCATCGGACAATAAGCCTATTTACTGCTTCTATCCAAGCACGCATATAATCTTCATCTCGGAAGTATCGTTTTTTAATCTCATCAGGTTTACTTTTGAGTACATTCTGAATGCGGATAAGGTCGGCTCGTGCATCCGATAAAGAGTTCAATCCTTGTACTTCCTTGTCTGAAAGTCGTTTGTTTGGATGGTGATTTTGCAATAATCTTCGTCCGTAGTTGCTAAGTGTCAGTCCACATTCGGCTGCTTTTTCTACTATCGCTTCATACTCTTTTTGAGTCAAACGAATGTCTATATGACGAGTACGAGCATTCTGTTTGCTATTGTCTTGTTGTATATTCATAAGCGTTTATAACTGGAATTTATTTCTAAAAGTGTTCTATCCATTGCGAGCCTGCGAGTAATGCAAGAAGCCTCCAAGACGACAAATGAGTGAAACTATTTTGTCGGACGGTGGTACTTCTTGCATAGAATACCCATTAAAAATGGGGCATTACATATCTTAAATGCAAGCATTGTCTTTGTCCGAACTATGCCATTTGTCTGTCAACTTTAAGAGTGGCTATTGTCACCTATATCTATTTGGATAATCAATAGTTTTACTTTCCCCTTAGTTTGGCTTCTCCAAAAACACATCACTAACCGGAATCTACCAGTTCCAAATGCAAGTAGTCAATCAAAGTTTGTAGGTTTGGATTTCGCTTTATCATCTTTTGAAGTATCATCGCAGGTGTTTCAGTCATCAATAAGAAATCCGCAATATCAAGTCCGTTCTTGCGCTGTTCGTCTGTGGCGCATTGTTCCAAACTATCACTCAATACAACTTTAGAACATACGGAAATGAGTAAAGCCATCTTGGTTTGCCAAACCTCTCTTGCACCCAAATCCGGGCATAGCATAACTGACCGACCTTTCAACACACTTACCACGTCAGAATTGAAGCATCCGTGTATTCCACCTGTTGCCAACCATATAAACTCCGGCATATAATGGGTAGCTACCAAAGCAGATTTTTCACTTTCCACAATAGCTACTGGTTTAGTCGGAATCTCAGACAACAGATGTTCGCCAAACAAACATTGCTTCAAATTGTAGTTTGGGAGATTCAGCTCTGTATGTACCCAACTAACATAACTTCTTGGCTCTTTTGTCCGATGTCCTGTTTCTGCATCGTACAACATTATCTTCCCTGTTCGTACATTACCCTGCCAATCAATTTGCCAATAGACAGTAGAACCGCCCCACTTCTTTGATGTGCCAATATGATATAGTTGGAATATCCGAGAAGTCTCGTCTTTGCCCAATATCCCTGACAGGTAAATGTACAATGGATTCATACCGTAGTTAGTAAGAGTTCGTTCCATTAGTTCTTTGTCAATAAAAGAAATGGGAGGTGGCAAGTATGGTTGGGATTTGCGAACTTCAACAAAACTATTCTTATTGCTGTCCGCCAACATTGGATTATCATGGAAATAATCTGATGGAGTGTAATGGTATTGACAAGATTGTTCATGGTCACATCTACCCACATAATCAGGAAAGGTTATTTCTCCTTGACTATCTATATACCTGACAAAGCATTGCTTCTTTCCACACTTCGGACATGATAGCTTTGTACCTCGTTTATATTTTTGAAGAGAAAATCTATATTCAGTCATACTTCATCGTTTTGTTATTGCAGTCCGTGCAGTTTGCACTTATTGCAGTTTTGCAGAAAGTTATATGGGACAATATGCAAACTGCAACAACTGCAAAGTGCAAAAGGTATCGTTTATTGCAGTTTCTCATATTCACCTCGCTTTACCTTCTTGATAATCTTATTCGTAGCAAGATTGACCAACGAATACATTACTGACCGTTCAGACAGCCCCACTTCTTTCCCGGCTTGAAGAGCATCGGCAGTAGTAAAATTTGCGGAAAGGCAATCAAGCAATTCTCTCTTTTGTGGTTCAACGCTCTCTCTCAACATATATTTCTGGATGTTGACGTAACAGTTCTCAAAGTATTCACTCAATGCAATAGCTGATTTGGCTGAGTCTATATCTACAAAATCCTTGTGGACTTCATCACAAGCCCAACGAAGAATTTGCAAGACTAAAGCCAAACGAGCAGTAATCATAGGAGCCTTAATCACTCTGCTATCCACGAGTCCATCATCTTGGATTTGATTGACAGCTCGAATCGCCTCGTTACGCCAGTTTGTAAAAAAGGCTTTGGCTTCCGAAGAAAAGTCCAATATTTTTTGTGTTAATCCATTATCCTCTGTCTCTGTAAAAGGTAAGCTAATTACTTTGTTAATGATAGATTCCCACATAGCAGAGTATTTATCAAAAGATGCGGAGGATGAATCTTCATCCAATTGCCAATCAGAAATTTCTTGTGAGGATGGATATACAAAAATTATCCTATCTATCAACCCATTGTCTTTATAACCTTTCTCTATTAGTTCGTGCATACGAGTTGTTTGCATTGTACCGACTATATTTATAAAGGGGTGTTCTATATGAATCGGTATAGGCATACTACACCTTGAAATATCCAGCGGTTTTCCGCTGAAGGCGGTCAATAGTTGCTCAATAAGTTGCCCTTTACTATATTGATTCACGGCATTAAACATTCCCATGATTTCATCTACATATACCACGATACCTCGTTGATTATCATCAAGCGCACGCATTAAAGCCTCCGGAGTAAAATCGGATATGATAGTTCTTCGTAAAATAGGTTTGTCTGGTAGTGGAGAGGAGTTGTCTTTTTTAGCTTTGCCGTTTTCAACCAAGCTATTATAATGCTCCATATCCAATTTGAATTGTTTGATGATTTTAGCATCATGCTTTCGGATGGGACGGAATGCGAAATCCAGAGGTGGAGTTTTACCCATTCCGGGACGACCTACCAATATCATATAAAGGGCAGAATTACTAATCCATCCACCACGAATACGGATATTGACAGCGTTGCCAATAGCGGTTGATACTGCCACCAAAAGAGAAGCCATCATGTACTCAATGGAATAATTTTCTTGCCGTGCTAAAGCCAATATCATATCTTGAATTTTGGCAGGAAAAGCATCCAAAGGAATCTTGCTTTCAAAGACCCCTTCAAATTCCATTCTGAGTGCATTGCATAAATTGGTTGCATCCATTAGAACCTGGTATTTCTTTTTGACTTTATGAATTGGGCAGCTTCATCTTCCAAATCTTTCTCAGATTTTATTTTGCCAGCATGAAGCCACTCATCTATTTCAGATTTAAGGAACATGATACGCTTTCCTCTTTTGTGAAATGGAATTAGATGGCAACTCGTCCAACCATACACAGTTTGTTCTGCCGGGTGACTGGGAATATAATCACACAGTTCTTTAAGGTTCATCCATTGCTCGGTTGGAACATTGGGACTTGGATTGTTCAGACTGTCAATCTTGGAATCCAATTCATTTAACTTATCCATCATCCACGACATTGCTTTGGGCAAATCTTCAAATGTAATGTTCTTCTCGCTCATATAATTACTTGTTTACTGTTTGATTTTTCGGCAAAGTAACAGCGATTTCAAATACTGATTTTGTGGTGTAATACATCACATAAAAATACAGCAACGAAACATCATCGTCATAAGTATTATATGCTGATTATCAATACTAGTAATGGAGAATATCAGTAGTAGATTTCTATTATAGTGCTTCTTATCATAAAGGAATCATAAGACAGTCACAAGAAATGACCATAAATAAAAGCCACTTACGTAGAAAATCTGTCTCTTATACACATCTCCGAGCCCACGAGACCATGGCTA